>CAXTLE010000324.1:0-3738 GCA_964244855.1 uncultured Aestuariivirga sp.
AGTCATCGTGTACAGCACCTAGATGACATCTTGATATACACCAAAGACTCAAACCGGGGCAGAAATTACAAGCTAAGCCGATGGAAGAATTAATCGAAGATGGCCGCATTCTGTTTCCCAAGGAACAAAGAATTGGCTTCTGGAATTCTAAGGCTGAAGCGCTGAAGTCGATTGCCAATGGTGATGTTCCTTGCAGGGGCAAAGTAAAACTCATTGACGAAGAAAGTGTAGATTTTTGGGTTGGACGAAAGTTTGCATTTGGAGCAGTTCGCGTCAAACGATTCAAGGACGATCTAAAAAATCTTCAGCAACCGCTTTCTTCTTGGATCGCCTTTAAATCAGACCCCTTCGTCAGCGCTGTAAATGCTACGTCAATTTCAGTTGGATCTAGTGATGAAGCCGCTAAATCTATTCTCTCCATTTTTGGGACAAAAGCTTTCAACTACGCCAAACCAGTTTCGTTACTACGCGAACTCATCAGACAATCAACTTCATCGGGTGACCTTGTTCTCGATTTCTTCGCAGGCTCAGCCACAACTGCGCAAGCAACAATGGAATTGAATGCTGAGGATGAAGGCGACCGTCGCTTCATTATGGTATCGTCAACAGAAGCGACAAAAGATGAACCGAACAAAAATCTTTGTCGTAGTGTAACAGCAGAACGCATTCGCAGGCTCAACGCGTCCGACGACAAAAAATACGCTGAACTTGCGGCAGAGTTTGCCTATCTCAAAACCCGCGAAATCGATTTTGAGAATATCGACTATGACCTGAAACCCGCTGAGGCTTGGAACGCCTTGGAGGCCATTCACGGTTTACCTCTCACACCCTTTGATGCGACTACCACATGGAATGAACATTTGGGTGAGACGCAAGCCATGATCTATGTGGACAAAGTCACAGAAGCGCTCATGGACCGGGTGCAAGCCTTAGCCAAACAGGGATTGGGGCTTTCAGTTTATTCGTGGTCGCCCGGTCAACTGCGCGACAAACTGCGCGCGCTGGATGTTGAGATTCAACATGTTCGGCCCTTCCTTGTTCGAAAGTTTCAGCAATGAGCGGCGACGTGGACCGTCATTCCCTTGTCCAGTTCCAGCAGGAAGCAGTGGATGGATTGATTGCTGCCTTTAAACGTGTGGCATGGCATTTCGACCAACAACCTGACAAGCGCCAGCACATTGGCTTGACTTATGGCGTAGCCCTGCTGGAGGCACCGACAGGGTCCGGCAAGACCCTGATGATTGGCCGGGTTTTGGAAGGCTTGCGCGGCAAAATGCTGGGAAAGACTGTATGGTTCTGGTTTGCGCCCTATTCAGGACTCGTAGTGCAAAGCCGCGATGCCTTGAAAACGCAATGTGGCTCACTGCACCTGCGGGATATCTATAACGACCGTATCGCCACAAATTCACGGGATGGCGATGTGTTTTTGCACACATGGGACAGTATGCGGGCCAACAAGGCTGAAACCCGCAAAGTGCGGCAACGCACCGAGAAGACTGTCTCGCTGGAAGACATGCTGGCAGACTTGCGTGATGCCGGGTTCAAAGTTGGCGTGGTCATTGACGAGGCCCACCTCAATTTTGGCACATCGGCCACTGCGTCGGCCAATCTTTATCTCCACGTGTTGCGACCTGAATATACAATTCTGGCAACAGCCACACCGAACGACAAAAAGCTGGAAGAGTTCGAACGCAGCGCTGGCATAAAACCTGAAAACCGCATCGTGATTGAGCGAAAGCGGGTTGTGGACGCAGGCCTGAACAAGGAAGGCCTCAAGCTTGGCTATCTTAAACTACGGGAAGAAGATGGTCGTTTTATTGACCTTGAACAGGCAATCTTGCGCGCGGCTTGGCTGCAACATGAACGGGTGAAACAGGAGCTTGAAGCACAGTCGATCAATGTCACGCCGCTTATGTTGGTGCAAGTGGAAGATCAGGCGCAAGGCGGCGAAGACCCGGAGAAACGGGTTTGGGAAAAATTGGAACTGGCAGGCATTCCCAAAAGTGCCATTCGTAGCCACACCAGCGGTGAACCAGACCCTGACTTTCATACGTTCGCTTATGACCCGAATGTTGAGGTTCTGATTTTCAAAGTTGCAGTGGCCACAGGCTTTGATGCGCCACGGGCGTGGACGCTCGTATCCGTTCGGCCCAATCGCGGCGTGGATTTTGGTTTGCAGATTGTAGGCCGCATCATGCGTGTGCATCCATCGGTACGAAAGCTGCATGGTCAAAATCCATTGCTTGATAGCGGTTATGTGTTTTTGAGCGACCCGATATCGCAAGCAGGTCTTGATGCTGCGGCAGATGAATTGAAGGCCGTGAAGCAAGGCATTGACCTTGTCACTGACAAACTTGACGTTGTGATGTTTGGTGATGTGGGGAATATTCCTGACTATGCCTATGGTGGAAATCTGCCTGCAGCCATTCCGCCAAAGTCAGCAGAAGAACGGCAAATACGCTTGGACAGTCTGGTTCAACTTGGATTGTTAAAGGAAGATGTTCTGCAACTCTCAGCAAGCGATCAAGACAGTGCCATTGTTATGGCCGAGGCCATTGCAAGTCTTGGCGATACGGGGCTTTTTGGTAAACTGCCGGAGTTGCAAGCGCCTTCCAAATCAAATTCATCATCGGCAGTTAAGCCAAGGCTCAAGACATACAAATTGCGCCGTGAGGAATTAGGCATACCTCTAGCTTTGGTACGGGAAGAACTGCCGCCTTTCGAAGAATTGGATGATAAATTCTACGCTTCCATCGGGGTCAACTTCTGCGGCGATGGGCGAGAATTATTCGCTTTGCTTTCAAAGCGGGGTGGAAAAGCAGAACTTGGATTCCGGGACGTTTTCGATGGCGGACAGATTGAAGCCCGCCTGATCGACGTCAGACTTTCAAATGCGCGAATTGCCGAGGAAGCACAGCAACATTTTGAGTTCAACGATTCACTCGACACCAGGCTTTTGAAAATTGGTATCGTCAATCGTTTGCTCGCCCTCGCCGCAAATGAGGGCATGGACGCCCCTTCACAGGACTTACGTCGGGCAGTTGAATTTTCGGTCATGCAGAACCCTGGAAAGTTGCATGAAGCTGTGAAACAGGCGCAAGCCCGCAAACTTCGCTTTATGCAAGAGTTGCCAATTCCCGATGAACTGGAATTGCAAACAGATAGTCTTGCGCCAGCCAAACTCGGTGCCTACGGCGTGTTCAATGATGACATGAACATCGAAGAGCGCTCTTTTGCCGAGCTTCTCGACAATGACAGCACGGGAACTGTCAAATGGTGGCTGAAGAATAAAGAAAACACGAAATGGGCGACACAGATCATTCTGCCAACTGGCAGAAGGTTTTTCCCTGACTTTGCAGTTGGGGTGCAAGGAAGGAAAAATCGTGACCAAATCGCGCTTGTTGAAATCAAAGACAATGGGCAAGACGGGCGGCTACAGTCTGACATCAATTTATTGAAGGCACAGATACGCCACACGGACTATGGCAAGGTGAGTTGGGCGTTTCGCGTTGACAAGTGGGTGCGTGGTGAGTTCAGCCCTTTGGAAAATCGTATCGTTGCCCATGATCGGTTCAATATTGACGCATTGCTGCTGGACTGAACGCGTGGCTAGCTGGATCCCGGCTTTCGCCGGGATGACGGGGGCGGGGGTGGTATAATGTCGGGGTGGAGTGACGCGGCGTTCATAGACATAGTCGTTGAGGGCGCGGTCTTCCTTGTTCATGTCAGGTGACGGGA
>CAXTLE010000325.1:0-3727 GCA_964244855.1 uncultured Aestuariivirga sp.
TGCGTGCAGCTTACCGGTACTAATCGTTCGAACGGCTTGAATCGCTCTCATTATTCATGGTCACAAACCAGATAATGAAGACGTAGATTACGTATATTGAAAACAACAGCGCGCTTGCCGCATAGGCATTCGCGCCAAACATAAAGAAAAATGTGCTCATCTGTTTTTCGCCGGCCTGGTGGCTTTGGCGGAGTGTCCATACCCGATCCCATCTCGAACTCGGCCGTAAATCGCTCCAGCGCCAATGGTACTTCGTCTTAAGACGCGGAAGAGTAGGTCGCCGCCAGGCCTGCGAAAAACAGAACTTCATCCATTGATCAATTACAACAAACCCGCTGACCAGAAATGGTTGGCGGGTTTTGTGTTTGACAGGTCTATATCAACAACGATATAGCTTTCCTGTATGAAGCCGCTGAGATTTCTGGGACGTTCTCGACAATACCTTCAGGAGTTTCCGGCTACTGCAAGACGTGAAGCGGGTTTTCAACTCGATCATGTGCAATGCGGCCTGAATCCGGACGATTGGAAACCAATGAAAACCATCGGTCCCGGCGTCAGGGAGATTCGGATCAAGGATAAAGCGGGTGCGTTTCGGGTCGTTTATGTCGCAACGTTTCCAGACGCCGTTTACGTGTTGCACGCTTTCCTGAAGAAGACACAGGCAACATCATTGCAGGACATAAGACTGGCGACATCCAGGTTTCGTGAATTGGCAAAGGAGCAAAACTCATGAAGTACGAAGAGTTTGAAAGCGTATGGGATGCAATCGAAAAAGACCCGATTGTGGCGGCCAACTTGAGAGCACGTTCATCGGTTATGATGGCCATCGAGCAAACCGTAAAATCATGGAACCTAAGTCAAGTCACAGCTGCCAAACGGTTGGGCCTCACACAACCTAGGCTCAATGATTTGCTCCGTGGACGGATCAATAAATTTAGCCTCGATGCTTTGATGACTGTAGCGGCGAAAGCGGGATTGTCAGTGGAGCTGAAGATCAAGAAGGCGGCGTAATTGTAGGCTTTGGCGGAGTGTCCATACCCGATCCCATCTCTAACTCGGCGTCAAATCGCTCCAGTGCCAATGGTACTTTGTGCTTCAAGATACTGGAGTATTTCACCGCCGACGGTTTTTATTTGACGACTCAGTTGCTCCAAAGATCCAAAATCTATCATTCCGAATATTTTTTCAGTAACGTTCAAATATGAATATGAAGCCCATTGGAAATTTTGAAAAAGGACTAGGATTGTTTTTGGGCATTCTTATTCTAGTTTTGTTTGTCGTATCGCTCTTGGGCGACAAAACCACAACAGGGGACATTGCTCAATCTGCTGCAACAATTCTCGCGGCTGTCTTAGCGGCTTCGGTCGTAGGTTGGCAGATTGCCAGAGCGAAGGAACAGGCGCGCGAAGATCAGCAAAGCAGGCTGAAACTAGAAATCTATCAAACAATAACTCCAAAAATTGACGAAGCCAGCAAACAAGCAGGTACTCTTCATTCAAAAGTCTCTTACCTTTTGATTGAAATAGAGTTGCACGAAGCAACCGATGGTCGTGTAGCGCCAAAAACCACATATGAAACACTGAAATCTGCCCATGAAGACTATTTCAAGTCTATTTCTGCCATCACGGTGGCTATTGAGGATTGGGGCTTTATGGATAAACGCTTCGAGCTCTTTCGCGTTGCTCTCGCCTGCGCTAGACACGACATTGAAAATGCAAGGCAAGAATACCTCAACCTAGCGCTGCCCTACTTGAATTTGACAGCAGACTCAGCTGGGCAAAATTTGGTTGCCTACAATCCGCCACCAAATGAAATACGATTGCAGCTCAAAGAATTGTCAAACCGTCTGACTGATGCCTGCTTAGATCTGATCGGATACTTGATTGACTTCCGTTCTGAAATGCAACGGCTACTTGTCGGGCATTTATTTCCTGATGGCGACCATGATACGCGGATTCCCAAAGATCCATCAGTTATGGTGTTGCGACTTGAAAATTATCAAGAACAACTCAATTACTTCCATATGAACCATCCACTCGGGCAACGCATGCATTCAGAAAGACAAGACTAAAATCGTGGTGTAGATTGCTATCGCCAACAGTTGTAGATTTTCCATTTTTCGTGGGGCGCAGATTTCAGAAAAAGCAGTAGGAGATTTGGACTAGGTATGATACTATCCTACCATGCCAAACGCCGCCGAAAAAATCTCCATTACTGTCACCCCCGCCATGAAGCGCATTCTGGAAGAGCGGGTGGCTTCGGGCCAGTTCGCGTCTGCCAGCGAGTTGATGCGGGAAGCGTTTCGGACTTGGCAGCGGCGCGAGGATGAGCACGAGCAAAAGCTGGCAGTGCTGAAGGCGCGGGTGCAGAAGTCAATTGATGATCCTCGTCCAGCGCTAACTGTTGATGAAGCGCGTCGTGCGTTCAAGGATTTTGTCGCGCAACAGTCTTCATGACGGCATTTACCATCCACATCAGACAAGATGCGCTCAATGACATCAAAGAAATTTATCTTAGGATTGCGGAAGCGTCGGGATCACATTTGACTGCTGAAAAATTCATTGACCGGATGTTCAATCGTATTGATGATCTTGAGGGTTTCCCCATGATTGGAGTTGCCCGACCTGATCTTGGCGATGGACTGCGGCACCTTGTTCTTGAGGGCAAGGCACTTATCATTTACCGCGTGATAGACCAAGATCTCCATATCACCAATGTTCTCTATCGCGGGCGAGACACTGCAGATTTTGTTGAGGGCAAAGACTTTGACGATTGAAGCGAAGAGGCGACCTTGGCTTTCGTCCCCTCCGGAAATGTCACCATCAACTGCAACTCCCCGCCCAACGCATGCACATAATCGCGCAGCGTTGAGACTTTTACGTCGGAGCGGCTCTCTAACCGCGACACGTAGACTTGCTTGCCGCCGAGGCGTTTGGCGACTTGTTCTTGCGTGAGGGCACGGGATTTGCGGATGTCGCGCAGGGCCATTTCTTCGGCGATCAATTCTCCGGCGCGGGCTTTCACACGGCGCTGCATGTCCTGCGGAAACTTGGCAAACACCTTCTCGTAGGGAATAGGCTTTTTCATCGTTTGCTTTCCTTCTTCATTTTGTAGGCCAGATGACTGTCAAACCGCCCGTCTGCTTTTGTGATCAATGTCCTGTAAAAGCGCCTTTTTGAAACACCTGATTTGTCACCTGCAACAAGTAAAATCGCCTTACGTTCCGGATCAAATGCATAGGCAACACGCCAAACGCCACCATCAGCCTGAAACCGCAACTCCTTCATGTTCGCATGCCGCGATCCTTGCAGTGTATCAGCATGTGGACGCTTCAAGGTCGGTCCCACTGCGGCAAGCAACTCAACAAGTGCCGCAAATTCAATTCGAACATCGTCTGTAAGCACGTCAAATTCTGACATGAACTCAGGGTGAAATTCGATGTGCCATAGCATAGTCAATTACATACTCTAAAATGCATATATTGTCCAATGTATGTTTGGTAATTTGTAGTGTAGATCAAGGGGGCGGCGGTCGCCTCCCAAAGAGTAACGGAGGTGCTGGGATGGTGAGCTCAGGCTGGTCGGAAATCAGCAGCGCCATGGCAAGGGCCATGGCACTTTTTTGATGGCGCATTTTTCCGCCGCCAAGTGAAGAACTTGGCGGCCCGATGCGCTGAGTGCAATGGCATAAGCTTGCCTGACTGCGAGACTGACACGTCGAGCAGAGT
>CAXTLE010000326.1:0-3691 GCA_964244855.1 uncultured Aestuariivirga sp.
ATCTCTATCAGGACGGCGAACAACACGTGTTCATGAACCCCGAAAGCTTCGAGCAAATCAATATCTCCGCCGACATGCTGGGTGATAGCGCAGCCTTCCTGCAAGAAGGCATGGAATGCCAGGTTGCCCTCTTCAATGACGGCCCAATCTCCATCGAACTGCCAGCCCGCGTCACACTGGAAATTACCGAAACAGAACCGGCCATCAAGAACCAGACCGCGTCATCGTCATTCAAACCCGCAATCCTTTCAAACGGCTTCCGCACCATGGTGCCCCCACATATAGCAGCAGGAACCCGCATCGTGGTTGAAACCGCTGATGGGGCTTATGTGGAACGTGCGAAGGATTGATGGGCCGCTGCCAAAGTTGACGCTGGGCTCATCAAGAGTATACTTAAAGCCGCACTTTCATACTTTTGGAAATCCAATGACGCTCGTCAAATTGAAAGAAAAAGGCCAAGTCACCATCCCCGCTGCTGTGCGTGAGCAGATTTCCGCTCACAAGGGCGATATGTTCGAAGTGGCAGTAGCCAACGGCAACATTGTTCTGAAACCGCAAGACATTGTTACCCGCAAGAAAAGCACTTCGGCGAGGGCCAAAAAAGGCTTGGATATCGCGTCGTGGATCGGCTCCGGCAAAGGCCTGTTCAAATCCCCGGAGGAAGCCGCCGCTTTCATACAGTCCGAACGGGCTTCATGGGACTGATAGAAGACCTCAAAGGCAAGCGCGTCTACTTCGACGCGAATGTCTTCATTTACCTTAGCTTTCACTGTACAGGCAGTTTATTGAGGAAAGCGGAGCCTTTGAACTGATCGCCACAAACCGCAAAACATATGTTCGTGCCAGTTTGTTACGTGCACATATTGGTTTGAGGACGCCGGACGCCATTCACATGGCGAGTACAATTGAATGTCGATGCACGGCATTTTTGACAAATGACAAGCAGTTGAAAGCACCAAAAGGAATAGCGATTTTGCGGCTGGAGTGAGATGAAACAGCAATCAATTATCGCTCAAACATGCCAACCATTTCCAAATGCCCAGTCCACTTGAACTGATCCACTGGCGTCACTGACTTCATCACATAGCCACCACTTACCAAAATCGCTGCATCCCGTGTAAACGTCACAACATCGCAACTCACCATCACCACGCGTTTGACTTTTGACTTCGCCAGTGACTTCGCCTGGGCCTCTGCTCCGGCTCTTGGTGGATCAACCACCACGGCGTCGAAGACGTTGAGTTCCAGCGGTGTCAGCGGTTCGCGCATTAACTCCCGGGCTTGGGCAGTGAGCGGTTTCAGGCCTTGGGTGTTTTTGACCGCAGCTTGCAGATTCGTGATCGCCAGCTTGTCGTTGTCAGCGGCATAGACTTTGGCTTTCTCTGCAATCCGCAACGCGAAAGGTCCGATGCCGCAAAAAAGATCGGCGACGTGCTTGCAGCCCTTCACATGCTCCATCACCAACGCCGCCAGAGTCTCTTCGCCTTTGCGCGTGGCTTGCAGGAACGACGTAACTGGCAAACCAACATTAGCCTTGCCAATGTGCATAACGGGTGACGAGGTGGCGATAAAGATTTCACCGTTGATGGTGAGCCGTTGGATGTTATATTTTCGAACAACGTCCGTGAGCACATCCATCCGGCGCGGCACGGCTTTGCGTTCGGCTTTCACCGAAACATCAAGGCCACTGTCTGCGGCGGTGATGGCGACGTCGCAATCGCCGAGCGGCAAACCGAACGCAGCAGCAAGTTTTGTCGCATTCTGCAAGGCCGCCACCAAAACCGGACACTGGTCGATGGCGATAAGGTCGTGGCTTTTCTGTTCCATGAAACCAGCGGCCCATGCGCCATCAACCTCGCGCACATGCAAGCTCACGCGACGGCGGCCTTCGCCGTGCGCGTCGATGAGGGCAGCCACTTCGGGCTTCAAACCTTTGGTTGCCAATGCTTCGATCAACAGATTGCGTTTCCAGTCTCGATATTTATCCAACTGCCAATGCTGAAATTTGCAACCGCCGCAGTGATTATAATATTTGCAAAACGCGTCAATGCGTTCGGGTGATGGCGTGATCACGCGCGTGAGTTTGCCCATCGACAAATCAATATCTTCACCCGCCAGAACCTTCGGCACATGCAACGTCATATCGCCAGCCTTCACGAGGCCGTCGCCTCTGACGCCGAGGCTTTCCACTTTATACAGCATCAGCGTGGTCCCGGATAAAGCAGGACAAGGGCCCTGCCCTGCTCCAGTGTTATGGCAACGTCGCCAGTCGACTCATTCGATAGTGTGAGTGTTGCTCCCATCGCGACATCACGTTTATTGAGCGGCCAGCGTACGCCAATAATGGACAATGCTTTCAAGGCCGTGAACCCAACAATGCTCACCCGCGTGCCCTTGGGAATTTGCCAGAAGGTAAGACTGTTCAGCAACGGCCAAGCTTCCTCACTGCCACTGCTGGCGAAGGCTTTGATATTACGTTCAGCAAGACCAATCAATTGTGTGGCATGGGCCAGCACATGGTCGAGCTGCCCACCGAAGGCACCGAGTAAAATGATTTCAGTCGCTCCTAGCTTCAATGCCGCCTCGATTGCCAGCTCGCCATCGGTTTTATCTTTCTCGGCAGGATAGCGATTTTGCGGAATGTGGGACCATTGGTCGCGAAGCGCTGTGGAGGTTGAGTCAAAGTCCCCTACCCACAATTCCGGCGTAAGGCTTAAAGCGTCGGCAAGATTCATGCCACTGTCAGCAGCGATGACACGTACGCCAAGCAACTGGTTTTTCAAGCGAACAGTGGGCGTCACATCGCCACCGAGGAGTATTGCAAATTTCGACATGCCAGCCCTGTAGCACAAGCAGTTGCAGATGTGACAGTGTTGTTCTATTCCTCCTCTTGCTCTCAACGGGGAGCTTTGCTGAAACGCAAGGCTGAGACGGCAGCAATGCCAAACCCGCTGAACCTGATCTGGATCATGCCAGCGGAGGGATTGAAAGCGGGACTGTTACACGTCCCTCACTCCATTCACTTTGTTGGCGCAATGGAGAATACCAATGAAAAAACTTCTGCTTTCCCTTGCGCTGTTCACCTCACTTGGCTTCGCGGCTGAAGCGAAGGACACGCTCACGATTTACACCTACGACAGCTTCATTTCCGAATGGGGACCCGGTGCGAAAATTAAAGCTGCCTTCGAAAAGGACTGCGATTGCGCAATCGAATGGGTGGGCATTGCCGATGGCGTGGCCATGCTCAACCGCCTCAAACTGGAAGGTGCAACCACAAAGGCCGACGTCGTGCTCGGCCTCGATACCAACCTGACAGCAGAAGCCAAGGCCACTGGTCTCTTCGGCAAGCACGGCATTGACGCCAGCGAGACGAAAGTTCCCGGCGGCTGGAACGACGACACTTTCCTGCCCTACGACTACGGCCACTTCGCGATTGTCTATGACACAGATAAAATGAAACTGCCGCCAAAGTCGCTCGATGAATTGGTGAACGGCGACCCATCGCAGAAAATCATTCTCGAAGATCCCCGTGCCTCCACACCGGGCTTGGGTTTCCTGCTCTGGATGAAGTCCGTATACGGAGAAAAAGCTGGAGAGGCGTGGGCGAAGTTAAAGCCACGCATTCTCACAACCGCACCCGGCTGGTCGGAAGCCTATGGCCTGTTCACCAAGGGCGAAGCCCCCATGGTGT
>CAXTLE010000327.1:0-3689 GCA_964244855.1 uncultured Aestuariivirga sp.
ATGTATCAATACCGCTCAAATCACGATGAAAGACGAATTGCGCAACGGTTCCCAGAGGGGAGGGACCGGTTGCAACCACCTCCCTCTATCGTCCTCGCGGGAGTGCGTAACCACGAGTCCCTCCCCTCTGGGGAGGGTCCCCGCAATCGCAAGCGATTGCTAGGGGGAGAGGTCCCTTCATGACTGACATCATCGTCATCGGTGGCGCAAACCTTGACATCAAAGCCAAGTCCCTCGAGGTCAACCATTTCGGCACCTCAAACCCTGGCACCATCTCCACCTCACCGGGAGGCGTTGGCCGCAACATTGCCCACAACCTCGCCCGTCTCGGCGCAAAGGTCGGCCTCATCGCCGCCATTGGCACCGACCCGCAAGGCGAAGCCGTGCTCGAAGCCACACGCGCCGCAGGCGTTGACGTCTCCCGCATCCGCGCCCTTGCACCCGCCACAGGAACCTACATCGCCGTCCTCAACCCCGACGGTGAATTGGTCACAGCGATGTCCGACATGCGCGCCGCGGACAGGGTGACGCCAGACTTCGTCATGCAATTTGAAATCGACATTCTCGCCGCCACCTTCGTGGTGGCAGATTGCAACCTGCCACTGAAAACCCTGGAGATCATAGCCTCTGTCGCCCGCAACAAACTCTTCATCGAACCCGTATCAGTGCCAAAGTCCGCCAAGCTTGCTGCCCTGTTTAAGCAAGGCGAAATTTTCATGGCCTCACCCAATCTCGACCAGATCGAAAGCCTCACGGGTACGCGCGATATTTTTGCAGGCATCGCAGCGCTGCACAAACTGGGCCTCCGCCATGTGGTGGCCCATGCCGGTTCCGAAGGCGCATTTATCTCCAACGGTGACGACATTGAACATGTCCCCACCCAACCCGCTGGCCCCATCATCGACGTCACCGGTGCGGGCGACGCCGCCGTTGCTGGCCTGGTCTTCGGCCTGCTACAAGGCGACGATCTCATGACAGCCGCCGCCTTCGGCCAAACCCTTGCGGGCCGCGTCATCGCCAGCCCGCGTTCCACTCTGGAGTGATCATGCAAGTCAAATTTTCTGAACCCGTCGCCGCCGCATTGAAAGCAGGCAGGGCCGTGGTCGCCCTCGAAAGCACCATCATCGCCCATGGCATGCCCTTTCCGCAAAACCTTGAAATGGCCCGCGACGTCGAACGCGTCATCACGCAGTACGGCGCAGTCCCTGCCACCATCGCCATTGTCGACGGCGAATTGCGCGCCGGATTGGACGATACAGCGCTGGAACATTTCGCCAAAACAGGCCCATCGATCATGAAAGTTTCGACGCGCGACATGCCCTATGTCGTCTCGAAAAACCTGACCGGAGCCACCACCGTGGCCTCCACCATGCGCATCGCCGCCATGGCTGGCATCGCCATTTTCGCCACAGGCGGAATGGGTGGCGCGCACCGAGGTGCCGAGAAAAACTTCGACATCTCCGCCGACCTGATGGAATTCGCCCATAGCAACGTCGCCGTGGTCACGGCGGGAGCCAAGGCCATTCTCGACTTGGCGTTGACTCTTGAAATCCTGGAGACGCAAGGCGTTCCCGTCGTAGGCTACGGCACCGACGAATTTCCAGCCTTTTACTCCCGCCAGAGCGGACACCAACTGACACAACGCGTAGACAATCCAGAGCAAATTGCCAGCCTGATGCACTCGAAATGGCGCATGGGATTAAATGGTGGAATCGTTGTTGCAAATCCCATTCCGATTGAAGATGAAATTCCTGGTTACACAATTCGTCCCCATATTGATCGCGCCATTGCAGAGGCCGAAGCGCAGGGCATTGTTGGTAAACAAGTGACACCGTTCCTGCTCAAACGCATCGCCGAAATCACGGAGGGTAAATCGTTGAAGGCCAATATCGCCTTGGTGATGAACAATGCAAAGGTCGCAGCAAATATTGCGGTGGCTTATAGCAAAATCTGAATATTGCTGACTTGCATTTATTGTCTCTTGCGTGGCAGTCTCACTTGGGGAGATCGGTAACATGCGTTGTCTGAAATTCGTTTTATTCAGTATTTTTTCACTGTTATTGCTCGCGGACACTGAAGTTTTTGCGGCACAGCAGAAAAAGCCCGGAATCGTGACCCTTTCCAAACCGATTTACGAAGCGCCCATGCGGGTGGTGGTGGTACGCAACAGTTTTCCTGCCTGCGAACCCCAATGTCCTGAATGGATTTCTGCCGAGGGCGAAATTACAGTTGCGACGCCAGGCGTTTTCCGGCGCGTGTTCAAGCAGATCGGCTCCAAAAACCTGCCGCTCATCATCCGTTCCCCGGGTGGGTCCATCAATGCAGCTCTCGAAATTGGCAACATGGTGCGCAAGCGCAACATGACGGTGGCAGTGGGCTATACGCTGTATCGCGGATGTCGGCCCGACGAGACGGCTTGCAAATTGCCAAAGGAGGCAAAGGGGATTTTTGCGGGGACCATCTCCGAATACAACGCCTTCTGCAATTCCGCCTGTCCGATGATTTTGGCGGCGGGCACCACGCGGCTTGCCTCGTCGATGGCCTATGTTGGTCTGCATCAACCGAAAACCGAATGGTCGCGCGAATGGGTGCGCTGGCGCGATACCTACAGGATGATCAATGGCCGGAAGAAGATTTTGAAGCGCACCATCATCAGCCGCAAAATCGTGAAGGGTAAGACCACCTACGGGCTCGACAAGAACTTGCGAAAGAAAATGGGTAACTATTACAAAAGCATGGGCATTGATCTTGCCATTCTGGATGAAATGGAAAGGGCGAAGTTTCAGGATATGTACTGGTTGCCGGAAGACGGCCGGGACAAGCTGCATCTGCGGACCTCGGTTGGAAGTGCGGCAGCGCTTGGGAGTGTAACGGGGGTAAAGCCTGCTGTGAGCGGCATTGAGTCTTGCGAGATCAAGGGTGCGAAATATGTGGGGGAGATATGCAAAACAGCGAAAGCGCGTGTGGCCGTTGCTGTGGTTGTAAGGCCCGTTGCGCCAGAGATGACGATGCGGCTCGCGCGACTGGCAGACCCCACCTGCGGTTCAAAATGTCCGTCAAGGATTGTGCTGGATGGCAGGATTACTGCGGCCACGCCAGCGCTGTTTGGGGCGTTCGCCAAAAAGATTGGTCGTAAACATGCGGTGGTCGTGTTGAATTCTCCGGGAGGCGATGTTGACGCCGCAATCCTGTTAGGGCGCACAATCCGAGCCCTCGGCTTTGACACAGCAGTTGGAAAGACAGTCTCGGTGAAGGGTGATGGCGACAAAAGTGATGTGATCGAAGCTTCATCACCGGGATTTGGCTTTTGCCGTGGAAGCTGCCTGATGGCCTATGTGGGCGGCAAACGACGGCACATTGACGGCGCGGACAGCTTTCAAATTCAGGAGCCGTTTGAAGGCGTGGACGTGCAGAATGTAAGCATGCAGGAAATGAAAATGGAGCGGCACGTCAACTATATGGGAGCGGACAGCAAGTTCATTCTGACATTTTCGCGCTCACCAGACCTATTCAAAGCCGGCGTGCCAGCATCGCGGCTTTTAGGGGATCGCATAGCAACTGATGCACTCGTAAATTGGAAAATTAGTGACTTTGTCAGTGTGGAATAGAATGTTTGCGGGGAATAATGTGGGGTGTCACCGAAACCTCTGAGGCGCATCGCCCTCTTGCGATGCCTCGAAGGGTGCGCC
>CAXTLE010000328.1:0-3689 GCA_964244855.1 uncultured Aestuariivirga sp.
GATCGGCACTGTTCTCAGTTGAGTTTTTTGCGGGCAATCATTCCCCAAACGAACAGCACCACAATTGCTCCGACGATTTGTCCGATGAAGCCTACCTGTTCACCCGGTCGAAGGTAGCCCAAAAACTGTCCGAGAAAGGTTGCAACATAGGCTCCGGCTATTCCCAGGAGCACGGTGAGCACAAAACCTGATGGCTTGTTCTCACCGCGCATCAGGAAGCGGGCAATGATGCCAGCTGCGAAGCCGATAATGATGGTCCAGATTGCGTCGCTCATGCCCCGAAGAATGTCCGCGCCATGATCCCCATGATGGTGCCGAAGGAACGCACAGCCTCAAGCGGCACGTTCTGACCCGTCAGCGAACCTGTTGCGTCAATCTCTGAGGGAACCTTATCAATTTTGCCATCGGTTTCGACGTCAACATAGGCGCTTTCTTTCATGATGATCTGGCCACTGATGCCGTCTGCTGAGGAGAACAAATCCTGATCGCCTTCCGGCAATTGAAAAGCTGCATCATCAGTTGCGGCATCGGCTGACGGCAATGTCAGAGTGAGATCATATTGGCGCTGGTTGCCGACGTTTGGTGTGGCGGTCAGCGGCAAGTGCTATGCCTGAAAACAGCAAGGCGGTTGTAAGCAGGGCGGTGGTGAATTTGAACATCGTCGTCGATCTCCCTCAAGACAATGATATCGGCAAAAGCCGAAGCACCCCCGCGCTTTCACGGCTCATTCTGTCTGAATGTTCGTGTTGGTGCAATGGTCTGTACGCAAAGAGCGACTCTAAACTCAATCTGCGAACGCCATTTGCCACAACGCAATTGCCAGTTGCGAATTTTGTGGCATTTTGAACACAACAATGAACCGATGTGGAGATTCTTCACTTTGTTTTGCAGTTCATCTTGCAATCGTCCCCTCGCCACATATTAATAAAAAAAGAAATAGCGCGCCGGGGGGCAGCGTGGGCAATCAAAAGCAGTGGAACCGAGCAGCATGTATAAATTCCCCCTTTTAAGCAGCACAATTCTTTCCGCATTGTTGACCTGCGGTCTTTTCAGCGCAGCTGCTTTAGCCGCTGACGTGGACTATCCTTCGACCGCAGCCGTATCAGCTATCAATGGCAAAGTTGAATTCGGTGGTGGGTTTGCGGATGACTCTGACCATTCGAGCGACGGCGTATTCTACGGTGGTGCTTCGCTCTCCGTGCCTTTGGGCAATATGTTAGGCTTGCAGGCTGACATAGCCGCGAAGGACACCTTCAACGACACAGCAGTGGGCGGCAATGTCCATTTGTTCATGCGTGATCCCAACAGCCATCTCATTGGCGTTATCGCTGGTTATGGCGATGCCGGAAAAGCTAATGCTGCATGGGCTGGCGGTGAAGCAGAGTTTTATCTGGGCAACATTTCATTGGAAGCCTCAGCTGGTTATTTGAATGTTGATCCTAACAATGGACGCAACAGAGACAAGGTTTTCGCTTTTGGTGATGTAGCCTACTACCCTGTGGAAAACTTCCGCCTTGCCTTGGGTGCGTCCAGCGTTGCCGGATTTGAAAGCGGCCACGCCACGGCAGAATATTTGCTGGATGCCCTGCCTGTATCATTCAAAGTGAAGGGCGAAGTGGGGGAGAACAGTTTTGCAGCCGTGACGGCTGGTGTGTCGTTCTATTTCGGCGGCGACAGTTCAACCAAGAGCCTGATGCGTCGCCATCGTGAAGATGATCCGCGTAACAAAGTCCTGGATATTTTTGGTGCGGGTGCAGCGGCATTTGGTAATGGTGGAGGAACGGCTGGAGTTAGTACGACGCCAGTTTGTGACCCCGAATTTGATCCGGAATGCTTCATACCCGGTTGATCCTGAAGTTTAATGATTTTGGCGCGGCTGGCCCCACGCTTTTGAATAGAAACAGGACCGATTTGTCGGTCCTGTTTTGTTTTATGGCAAGCGTTGCTGTCAAGGTGCGTCATGCCCATTTTCACACTTTGTATTCGTTGACAAACCGCTGTTGTTTGCCGCCTGCATTCAGTGGAATATGTTCCACCCGCCGGAAGGTCATTTTTACTTCAGCGCGTGCAACATTTTGAAATTCTTTGGCAACGCGCTCACAGTCAGAATGAGACATTTTGTACTGTGATACGTATCGCAGTTCGATGTGTTCCGGGCCAATCTGAGCAAATTGAAAAGCATCCGCCTTCATTGCCGACGAAAGTTCTTCGTTGTTCATTCCAAACATTGTGACCTCCCGGCCTTGAAATTTAAATATCGCATCCTGTCGACCAGCAACTTTGCTTATCAACGGCAGGGTGATGCCAGCCTGGCAGGTTGACGAACCGCGAACCAAAATGTCGCCCTGTCTGTAGCGAATGAATGGCTGGGCCGAATTGAAGAAAGGTGTGATAACTGAAATTCCGGATTCGTCCGGTCCGACTGGCTCACCTTTCTCGTTCACGATTTCCAGCAAAACAAGTTCGGCGCAGGCGTGAAAATGGCGGGCACCATGAGCACACTCAAAAGCTATCAGAGAGCCTTCTTTTGAACTGTAAGGTGAAATGGATTTTGCACCGAAACTTTCTGAAAACAATTCACGCTGCTCCGGCGTAATTCCCATTCCAATTCCAACCACAAAATCAAGTTGGACAGGTTTGCCACAGCGCAGGTTTGAACGCGCAAGTACTTCCATGTTGTTGGGACTATCGATTGCGACCTTGGAGCCGGACTTTTGCATGAGGCCAAGGGTGATTTCAGTTGGCAAGTTTCGCCGTATCATAAAAAGATTTTTGCCGTCCTTTTCCTGTGTCAGCGAAACATACTCGGCGTTTTCTGTTCCGGTTGCTGGCAAGGCGACCTTGAAATCAATGAGGCCGCGTGCCGAGAGCACACCATGCAATTTGTAAAACCGTTGCCAGGCAACCCCTCCAACGTGGGTGAAGATCCGCGGAAACGAAACCCTGAGCGGTATCCCGGACGAGCCGGAGGTAAACGTTGTTTGAACCGTCCCGTGTAGTGGCGGGTTTACTGCGGAAATCATGTCTTCGCCACTGTCCCGCGCTTCCTTGCGTGACAGGATCGGGATGTTTCTCCACCTTGACCAATCAATGGAACAATCAGGCTTGAAAAGACAATCAAGTCTTTTGGCGTAAAATGGGACATTCTGCTTTGCGTGGCGCACGAGTTTTTCAAGTTGTGCAAGTTGATAATCCTGCATTTGCGACGAAGGCCAATACATGCTTTCAGCGAACATTGCGTGCAGCTGATCAGAGGTTACGCCGCCACTGGTGTTGTCTGGGTCAACAACATCGACTTCGCTCACGGTTGCCGTTCCCGCCGAAGGCGTTGCTGCTTGCCACCAGGGTTTGCAGGTATCGCGGCAAGCTTTCTATACGTCACACCGAAATCTTGCTGCAACTTGAGACGCATGTGACGTGTAAGGGCCGCTTTGCGACCAGCTGACATGTGTCGAGTGGCGACATAACGCACTTCAATTTCGTTATTGCCGATTTGGGTCACTTGGAATGCTTTTGCCCTCAGCTGTTTTCGCATTTTGTCTTCCTGCAAACCTACTATGGGCACGCGACAGCCTTTCAAAAGGAAAAAGTCGTCAACGTGACCGCGAATTTCGGTGATTACAGGAAGGGCACCGTTTTTAAACTGTTTGGCAGCAAGCCTGACCAGGTCCCCTTGGTCATATCGGATG
>CAXTLE010000329.1:0-3667 GCA_964244855.1 uncultured Aestuariivirga sp.
GGCTTTCTTGCCGTAGCCTGCGATGGTTTGTTCGATGCCTGCAAAGCTCAGCATGTCAGCGTTGCGGACCACGGGGACCACGAGGCCTTTGTCGGTGCCGACGGCGACGCCAATGTGGTAGTAGTTCTTGTAGACGATGTCTTCGCCGTCGATTTCAGCGTTGACGGCGGGCACGTCTTTCAGGGCCTGAATGGCGGCCTTCACGAAGAAGCTCATGAAGCCCAGCTTGGTGCCGTGCTTTTTCTCGAAAGTATCTTTGTATTGATTGCGCAGCGCCATCACGGCAGTCATGTCGACCTCGTTGAAGGTGGTGAGCATGGCGGCGGTGTTTTGTGCGTCTTTCAACCGCTTGGCGATGGTGGCGCGGAGGCGGGTCATCTTCACGCGTTCTTCGGTGCCGGTGGGAGCTTGGGTTGAAGGCCCCACCCCTGCCCCTCCCCGAAGATCGGGGAGGGGTGAGGGAACGGCGAGATGCTGGATGACGTCGCCCTTGGTGATGCGGCCGTCTTTGCCGGTGCCTGGGACTTCGGCAGGGTTGATGTTGCTTTCGACCACGGCTTTGCGCACGGCGGGGGAGAGGGGTTGTTCGGCGGGTTTTGCTGGCGCAGGTGCTGGGGCTGCGGCTTTTGGTGGTGCGGCTGATACTGCACCTGCGGCGCCCTCGGCGATGGTTCCGAGCAGTGCGCCGATGGTCACTGTGGTGCCTGCGGCGGCTACGATCTTTTCCAGTTTGCCGGATGCCGGGGCTGGCACTTCGACTGTCACCTTGTCGGTTTCGAGTTCGACCAGTGGCTCATCGGCCTTGACGAAGTCGCCTTCGTTCTTGAACCATTTGCCGATGGTGGCTTCAACCACGCTTTCGCCGAGGGTTGGAACCTTGATGTCTTTGCTCATGTTATGTCGCCTTTATATTCTTCTCCCTCCCCCTTGTGGGGAGGGCCGGGGTGGGGGTCGCGAATGGTTTGAAGTGGGGCTCGGTTCAATTCTGAAAGGTCTGAGCGACCCCCACCCTAACCCTCCCCACAAGGGGGAGGGGATTTTTTGAGCTACGCCAGTGCTTCGTCGAGGAAGGCTTTGAGTTCGCGCAGGTGGCGGCTCATCAGGCCAGTGGCTGTTGATGCGGAGGCCATGCGGCCTACGTAGCGGGGTCTGGTGTTTTTGGCCTTGATGAAGTCGAGGACGCGTTCGATGCCGGGCTGCACGAAAGTCCAGGCGCCCATGTTCATGGGTTCTTCCTGACACCAGACAAATTCGGCCTTGCTGAAGCGTGAGAGTTCTTGTGCAAGTGCCTTGTGGGGCCATGGATAGAGTTGTTCGATGCGCAGGAGATAAACATCATTGAGGCCGCGCTTTTCGCGTTCTTCGTAGAGATCGTAATAGACCTTGCCGGAGCACAAGACCACGCGGCGGATCTTGTCGTCCTTTACCAGTTTGATTTTTTCGCTTTTGAGGAATTCTGCATCGTCCCAGAGCAGGCGGTGGAAGGATGAGGTTTCATCCATCTCGGCCAGAGTGGACGTCGCGCGTTTGTGGCGCAGCAGCGACTTCGGCGTCATGATGACCAGCGGTTTGCGGAATTCGCGCTTCATCTGGCGGCGCAGGATGTGGAAATAATTTGCAGGCGTGGTGCAATTGGCGATCTGCATATTGTCTTCGGCACACATTTGCAGGAAGCGTTCGAGCCTTGCTGACGAATGTTCCGGGCCTTGACCTTCATAGCCATGGGGCAACAGGCAGACGAGGCCTGACATGCGCAGCCATTTGCGTTCGCCTGACGAGAGGAACTGGTCGAAGATGACTTGTGCGCCATTGGCGAAGTCGCCGAACTGGGCTTCCCACAGCACGAGTGCATTGGGCTCGGCCAGTGAGTAGCCATATTCAAAGCCCAGCACCGCCTCTTCCGAGAGCATGGAGTTGATGACTTCGATTTTGGTCTCTTGTTCTTTCTTCAAATGGTTGAGGGGCGTGTAGCGCTTTTCATTCACCTGATCGACGATGACGGCGTGGCGTTGCGAGAAGGTGCCGCGTTGCACGTCCTGACCCGACAGGCGGATTTTGGTGCCCTCATCCAGCAGCGTTGCAAAGGCCAGGGATTCTGCCATGGCCCAATCGAGGCCTGCTTCGTCCTCGATCATCTTGGCGCGGGTATCGAGCACGCGCTGCATGGTTTTGTGGGGGGTGAAGGATTTTGGAATTTTGGTGAGGCGCTGGCCGAGTTCCTTGAGCTTGGCCACGGGCACACCTGTTGAGCCGCGACGGTCTTCTTCCATCGACACGGCAGTTTTCATGCCGGCCCAGCGGCCATCCAGCCAGTCGGCCTTGTTGGCTTTATAGCCCGTGGCCGCACTCATGGCGTCTTCGAGGGTCTTTCGATACTCGGCTTTCATGGCGTCGAATTCTTCCGCCGTGATCACTGCTTCATTGATCAGGCGTGTGCCATAAATTTCAACCACGCGCTTGTGGCTGCCGATGCGCTTGTACATCAGCGGCTGTGTGAAAGCTGGTTCGTCGGTTTCGTTGTGGCCGAAGCGGCGGTAGCAGAACATGTCCACCACCACAGGCTTCTTGAACTGCTGGCGGAATTCGATGGCGATCTTGGTGGCGAAAACCACGGCTTCCGGATCGTCACCATTGGCGTGGAATATCGGGGCCTCGATCATCTTGGCGATGTCAGAGGGGTAGGGTGAGGAGCGGGACCAGATCGGGGATGTTGTGAAACCGATCTGGTTGTTGATGATGAAGTGGAGGGAGCCGCCGTTGCGATGGCCCTTGAGGCCCGAGAGACCCAAGCATTCCGCCACAACGCCCTGGCCTGCGAAGGCTGCATCGCCATGAATGAGAAGGGGCAATACCGAAGTGCGGGCCTTGTCGCCGCGTTGGTCCTGCTTGGCGCGGGCTTTGCCGAGCACCACGGGATCCACGATTTCAAGATGCGATGGATTGGCGGTGAGTGAGAGGTGGACGTTGTTGCCGTCGAAGGTGCGATCCGACGAAGAGCCCAAGTGATATTTGACGTCGCCGGAGCCTTCGACTTCATCGGGCGTAGATGAGCCGCCCTGGAATTCGTGGAAGATGGCAGAGAAGGGTTTGCCCATGACGTTGGCGAGAACGTTGAGTCGACCCCGGTGGGCCATGCCCAGCACGATGTCCTTGATGCCGAGATTGCCACCGCGCTTGATGACTTGTTCGAGGGCCGGGATCATGGCTTCGCCACCGTCGAGGCCAAAGCGCTTGGTGCCTGTGTATTTGACGTTGAGGAATTGTTCGAAATCCTCGCCTGCGATCAATTTGGCAAGAATGGCTTTCTTGCCTTCATTGGTGAAGCGGATTTCCTTGTTCTCGCCTTCGATGCGCTGTTGCAGCCAGGCCTTCTGCTCGGGGTCCGAGATGTGCATGAACTCCACACCCAGCGTGCCACAGTAAGTGCGCTTCAGAATGTCAACGATCTGGCGGATGGTGGCTTTTTCCAGTCCCAACACCATGTCGAGGAAGATCGGGCGGTCGAGGTCAGCGGCACCAAAGCCGTAGGTTTCCGGATCAAGTTCCGGGTGCTGCATCGGTTCCTTGAGTTTGAGTGGGTCAAGGTCTGCTGCCAAATGGCCGCGCATGCGATAGGCGCGGATCATCATCAGGGCGCGCACCGAATCCATGGTGGCTTTTTTGACTT
>CAXTLE010000330.1:0-3655 GCA_964244855.1 uncultured Aestuariivirga sp.
CTCCGCACTCGATCCTTTCCTGCGCATTCGCATGCGGGCTGAACTCAAAAAACTTCAACGTGAACTTGGCATCACCTTCATTCATGTCACCCACGGCCAGGACGAAGCCATGGCACTAGCAGATATGATCGTGTTGATGGAAGATGGAAAAATCGCACAGGTTGGTACACCACGTGAGGTGTTTAACGCGCCAAAATCAGAATTTGTTGCTAAATTCATGGGCGGCCATAACATTCTCCCATGGGCCGGAAAAGAATATGCCGTGCGCAGCGACAAGTTTGTGCTGACAGCAAAAAAACCGACTGCCAAACAAGCCGCGGTTGCCGGAACGATCACCGATATCGAATATCAGGGCACCAGTTTTTTTGTAACAATCAAGAACAGTGCGGGAAGCGATCTTACGGTGCAACTGCCAGAGCCAGCACTTGACGACAAAGCACTTCATCTCGGCGCAAATATTCACGCCATATGGGAGCCGTCTTCCGCCCACGCGCTTGGCTGAAACGGTTTTGACAAAAAGCGCCCAAGACTGTTATCGGGAGACGTAGACCTATGAAAAAGAAGACACTCAACCGCCGTACAATTCTCAAAGGGGCTGCCGGACTATCACTCGGCTCAGGCTTGATCACCGGCTTTCCTGCAGTTCATTCGGCTGAACCAAAAGTTCTCCGCTATCTTGGCACTGCTGTGAACCAGGCAGACGACATCAACAAGAAACTGTTTGAAGACACCGGCATCAAGCTTGAATATATTTCTGCCACCACAGATGACGTCACCAAACGCGTGATAACCCAACCAAACTCATTCGATGTCCTCGACACCGAATATTTCAGCCTGAAGAAACTGGTTCCATCAGGCAACATTCTTGGCCTTGATGCGTCTAAAATCAAGGAATTCAATAATATCACACCAGTCTTCACCAAGGGTGAATTACCTTCAGGCAAAAAGATTGGAGACCAAGGCACGGCTCCCAAAAAAGTCATGTTCCTGAAAGGTGCAGACTCCAAGGAATTTGCGACCGAAGTCACGCAGTGGGTCACCCTCATCCCGACTGTTTACAATGCCGACACACTGGGCATTCGCCCCGACCTGATCAAGCGACCAATTGAATCTTGGGCTGAACTTCTCAATCCTGAGTTCAAAGGCAAAGCCTCGATCCTCAACATTCCGTCAATTGGTATTATGGATGCCGCCATGGTTGTGGAAGCTGCGGGCATTCACAAATATGCCGACAAAGGCAACATGACCAAGGAAGAGATCGATCTCACGATCAAGACCTTGATCGAAGCCAAAAAGGGTGGCCAGTTCCGCGCCTTCTGGAAAGACTTCAACGAGTCCGTTAACCTCATGGCATCAGGCGAAACCGTCATTCAATCAATGTGGTCACCTGCCGTGACGAAAGTGCGGTCCATGGGCATTCCCTGCACCTTCCAGCCATTGAAAGAAGGTTATCGTTCCTGGGCATCTGGCTTCTGTGTTTCGAAGGCTGTATCGGGCGAAAAACTCGATCTCGCGTATGAATTCGTCAATTGGTTCCTGTCTGGCTATGCTGGTGGCTACCTCAACCGACAGGGCTATTATTCTGCTGTCTTATCCACTGCACAAGCCAATATGCAGCCCTATGAATGGGCTTACTGGATGGAAGGCAAGCCAGCTGAAAAGGATATCATGGCCCCGGATGGTTCCCTGCTTGAAAAAGCCGGAGCCGTGCGTGATGGTGGCTCCTATGATGACCGCATGGGCAGTGTAGCGTGCTGGAATGCTGTCATGGATGAGAACGATTATATGGTCCGCAAATGGAATGAATTCATCGCGGCATGATTTTCACAATATCTTCCGCATGGCGCAACGTGCGCCATGCGGCTTTTTCCACCAAATGAAAGCGCATCGTGACAACAACCCCTTCGCCCTCTTATGTCTCTTGGCTGCAAGCTGGTCCCATGATGTTGGTTTTTACTATATTTTTTATTGTTCCCTTGGCTTTCGTAGTCATGGTCAGTTTTTGGGATTACAATGAATATGAAATGATCCCGACGTTTACCACGCGCGGGTATTATGAGAGTTTCGAAGGCTGTCTCGCTCAGCTTCCAAATCTCTGCACCACTCTGGCCACCTACGTGAAAACTATAAAACTGTGCCTGTTGGTCTGGATCATTACATTGCTTGTGGGCTTCACTGTCGCTTACTTTCTGGCCTTCCACGTGCGCTCCACAACTTGGCAAATCGCTCTCTCACTCCTTTGCACAATCCCTTTCTGGACGTCTAACGTCATCCGCATGATCGCGTGGATTCCGCTCCTCGGCCGCAACGGTCTCGTCAACGGCGCCTTGATCAAGACCGGACTTGTCGCTGAACCCGTGGAATGGTTGCTCTATTCTGAATTCGCTATCGTTCTCGCCATGGTGCATCTTTTCACATTCTTCATGATCGTGCCGATTTTCAATTCAATGATGCGTATTGACCGCCGTCTGTTGGAGGCAGCCTATGACGCCGGTGCCACCGGTTGGCAGACGCTTTGGAACATTGTCATTCCCCTGAGCAAGCCCGGCATCGTGATTGGATCGATTTTTGTTATCACCATTGTCATGGGTGACTTCATAACCATCGGCGTCATGGGCGGACAACAGGTTGCTGCCGCTGGGAAAATCATAGAAGTCCGGTTGAACGCACTACAGTTCCCCGCTGCCGCCGCCAATGCAGTGATACTGCTCGGCATCACCTTCCTTATCATCACCATGTTGACCAAGCTGGTCGACATCCGCAAGGAACTGTGAACATGGGCAATTCCAAATCCCGCAGCTTTTATTTTCTGGCAGCATTTTTTACAGCCTACGTCCTGTTTCTCTATGGACCGATGTTTGCAATTTTTGTCTTGTCTTTCCAGGGCCCGTCAGGCGGTTTAACTTTCCCCATGAACGGTTTTTCCTTTCATTGGTTCGCCAAGCTTTTTGCGGGAAACGGCATCGTCGATATTGGCGCTGCATTCAGGCGCTCACTGTCGCTCGGCCTTGTGGTCATGCTGATTACTGTTGTGTTCTCCGTAACGGCGGGCTTGGCATTCCGAAAACGTTTCAGAGGCGCGGCATTGCTTTTCTACACCGCTATCGCAAGTCTCATTGTGCCCTCCATTATCACGTCGCTTGGAATTGCGCTTGAATTCCGCATAGTCGATGACTTCATGCGCGATGCATTTTTCAGCGACTGGCAAACAGGCATGGGTCTTTTCACTTCGGGGCTGGGTGCCCATCTAACCTGGACGCTTCCTTTTGGTCTTCTCATCATGTTTGCAATTTTCAACCGCTTCGACAGCAGGCTGGAAGAGGCTGCACGTGACCTTGGTGCAACGCCATGGCAAACATTCAGGCATGTTATTCTCCCCATTATTTTGCCCTCGGTCGTCGGCATTGGCCTGTTTGGCTTCACCTTGTCATGGGATGAACTCGCCCGTTCGAGTCAGGCGATTGGTTCAGTTAATACCTTGCCACTGGAGCTGCAGGGCTTGACCACAACCGTCACAAACCCTGACATTTATGCGCTTGGCACCATGACCACTGCCGTCTCGTTCGTTGTGATCGGCCTCGCATTGGGTTCCATTCTGCTGCTGCAAAGACGCCAGGCCCGCTTCGGCAGTGACCGTGGCAAGGGAGTATAAATG
>CAXTLE010000331.1:0-3653 GCA_964244855.1 uncultured Aestuariivirga sp.
CTCAAGATCAAACACAACAATATTCTGGGCTACTACATCGAAGTGCCGCAAGCCCAAGCTGATGGCATGAAAGACGAGACTGGAGCCGTCACTTTCTTCCACCGCCAGACCATGGCAGGCGCCATGCGTTTCTCGACGGCGGAACTCGCCAGCCTCGAACAGAAAATCTCCCATGCTGCCGAACGTGCTTTGGCAATCGAAATGGATCTCTTCAACGGCTTCTGCCAGCACGTGATCGACAGCCGCGCAGACATCTCGTCTTGCGCCCAAGCCTTGGCTGACCTCGATTGTTTGTCATCTCTCGCGCACTTGGCCCGCAAACAAAATCACGTCCGCCCCATCGTCGATGATGGCGTGAGCTTCATCATCAAACACGGCAGACATCTGGTCGTCGAAGCAGCACTGGCGAAAGACGGTGCATCCCGCTTTATCGCCAATGACTGTAATCTCGGCGAAGACCAAACCGCGCTCTGGCTTTTGACCGGCCCCAACATGGCCGGTAAATCCACCTTCCTGCGCCAGAACGCCTTGATGGTGGTGATGGCGCAAATGGGCGCTTTCATTCCCGCAAGCTTCGCCCACATCGGCGTAGTCGACCGTCTCTACAGCCGCGTCGGTGCCGCCGATGATCTGGCAAGAGGCCGCTCCACCTTCATGGTGGAGATGGTGGAAACCGCCGCCATCCTCAACCAAGCCACACCAAAATCACTGGTCATCCTCGACGAAATCGGCAGAGGGACGGCCACCTTCGACGGCCTCTCCATTGCTTGGGCTGCACTCGAATATCTGCACGGCCACAACCGTTGCCGCGCCCTCTTCGCCACGCATTATCATGAACTCACGAGCCTGCAAGCCACACTCGAACGCCTGAAATGCATGACCATGAGTGTGAAGGAATGGAAGGGCGACATCGTCTTCCTGCATCAGGTGGAAGAGGGGGCCGCAGACCGCAGCTATGGCATTCAGGCAGCGCGTCTTGCAGGCTTGCCCCACGCAGTCATCGCGCGCGCGCAGGAAGTCTTGGCGAAACTTGAAAAGCACCGCGACCAAGGGACCAAGCCTGATCTGCTGGCGGATTTGCCGCTCTTCAATATCGCAGTGAAAGCACCACCTGTAAAATCTAAAACCGATGAACTGCGCGAACGCATGGCACAATTGCATCCGGACAACATGTCGCCGCGCGAAGCCCATGACATGCTCTATGAATTGAAGCGACTTGCTTCTGGAGAAAACAATAAATGACGGCGACCGAAGTTGCGATCTTCCAGTTCGACGACCTGATGCGGGATGACCAAGACTTGCTGTCTCTCCGCAATCTCGCCTCCACCCGCGTGCGCGGCATTTTGCAGGACACACGTGCCGCCGCTGAAACCCGCCTGAAAGCTGACGGCAAGGGTACCCATTGTGCGGAAAGCCTGGCCGCCGCCGAAGATGCTATCATCAAGGGACTTTATGCGCTGGCTTGCAAAGCCGTTGGATTGAAAAACGCCGAGCAAGCCCTTTCAGTCATCGCCACAGGTGGCTATGGCCGCGCGACTTTGGCGCCCGGTTCTGATATCGATCTTCTGTTTCTGGTGCCCGCAGGCAAAACCCCCGAAACTGACAAGGTTGTGGAATTCCTGCTCTACTGCCTGTGGGACGCACGCCAGAAAGTCGGCCACGCCACCCGCACCATCGAAGACTGCATCGCGTTGGTCAAAACCGACAACACCATCATGACCTCGATTCTCGAGGCGCGTTTCATCTGCGGCAACCACCCGCTGTTTGATGATCTGATCCAGCGCTATCGCAAAGGCGTTGTGCAAAAAAGTGCCAAGCAATTCGTCACCGATAAATTGGCTGAACGTGATCTGCGTCATTCGAAATATGGTGAAAGCCGCTATTCCGTTGAACCCGATATCAAGGACGGCAAGGGGGGGCTTCGTGATCTCAACACCCTGTTCTGGATTGCCAAGTTTTTGTTTGATGCGAACTCAACCGAAGAACTGGCCGAAAAAAACGTATTCACGCCAGAGGAGTTGCGGCGCTTTCGCAAGGCCGAAGACTTCCTCTGGGCCGTGCGCTGTCATTTGCATTTTGTGACAAAACGTGGTGAAGACAAACTCACATTCGACCGTCAAAGCGAACTCGCCGAACGTCTCGGCTACAAAAGCCACGGCGGCTTGAAACATGTCGAACGCTTCATGCGCCATTATTTTCTGGTGGCAAAAGACGTGGGCAATCTCACACGGATTTTCTGCGCCACGCTCGAAGCCAAACATTTGAAAGACGCGCCATCTCTCTCGCGCATGATTGGCAAGTTTCTTCCAAAAGGCAAAGCTGTGGCCGGACTGCCACAAGATTTCAAAATGGAAGCGGGCCGCATCACGCTTGTGGATGCAAATGTGCTGGAAAAAGATCCCATCAACATCATCAAGTTGTTCAAAGTGTCAGGCGCACTCGGCTTCGAAATTCACCCCGATGCATTGAATGACGTCCGCCTGAACTTGCGCAAGATTGATGACAAGTTGCGCAAGAGCGAAGACGCCAATGCACTGTTCCTCGACTGCCTCACTGAGTCGGGAGATCCTGAAACAATTCTCCGCGCCATGAATGAAGCAGGCGTGCTCGGCCGTTTCCTGCCGGAATTCGGCAAGATCGTCGCCATGATGCAGTTCAACATGTATCACCACTTTACGGTGGATGAGCATCTGATCCGCACTGTCGGTGTGTTGCGTGCGCTGGAAGCTGGCACACTCACAGGCGACCATCCGCTGTCAGCCCAACTCTTCCCCACCCTCACCTCAAGACGTGCCCTGTTCGTGGCAGCACTATTGCACGACATCGCCAAGGGCCGCGACGAAGATCATTCCATCGCCGGTGAACGCATCGCCCGCGACATGTGTCCTCGCCTGGGATTGTCACCTGCCGACACCGAAACCGTCGCCTGGCTCATTCGCCAGCATTTGCTGATGAGCGAAACCGCCCAGATGCGCGACCTCAATGACTTCAAAACCATTCTGGATTTCACCGCCATTGTGCAAAGCCCTGAACGCTTGAAGCTTCTCCTCATTCTCACAGTGGCAGATATTCGCGCGGTTGGCCCCGGCGTGTGGAATGGCTGGAAGGGTCAACTGCTGCGCACGCTTTATGCAGAGGCCGAACCAGTTCTCACAGGTGGTCACACCTCGGTCACCCGCAAAGCCCGCGTGGCCGACGCGCAAACGCTATTCCTGTCGAAACACGCAGCGATGCCGGAGACCGAACAGCAGAACATCCGGCAACGCCATTACGATGCCTACTGGCTGAACGTGCCAGTAGACCAGCAGTTGCGCCACGAGGCCTTGATTGCACGTGCCGCTCCCCGCGACGTGACCACCGATGTGAAGTCCGATGCCTTCGCCGCCGTCACCGAAATCACCATCTATGCGCCGGACCATCCGCGTCTGCTCGCCACAATCACGGGTGCCTGTGCGGCCGCCAATTCCAACATCATCGGCGCACAAATTTTCACAACCACCGACGGCATGGCGCTTGATACGATTTTGCTGCAACGGGAATTCCCCGATGAGGCCGATGAAAAACGCCGTGCCGAACGCGTCGCCGACACCATCACCAAGGCGCTGCGTGGCCAGCTGCGCCTGAAAGACGCCATGGCGCAAGCCCGCAAACCA
>CAXTLE010000332.1:0-3622 GCA_964244855.1 uncultured Aestuariivirga sp.
CTTGATCCCGCATTTGAGCCTTATGCAATTGCGAAAATTGCCGGAATTAAACTTTGCCAAGTCTACCGTACGCAGTATGGGCGAGATTTTATTTCTGTACAGCCCAGCAACCTGTATGGCCCCGGCGAAAACTACCACTTAGAGCATGGCCACGTTCTTCCGGCCTTATTGCGGAAAGCGCATGAAGCTAAACGTGAGGGAAAAAAGTCTCTTCAAGTGTGGGGAAGCGGAGAAGCATTGCGGGAGTTTATGCATGTTGATGATTTCGCCGATGCTGTGATGTACATTATCAAGGCGTATTCTGAGTTGGATCCAATCAATGTGGGTTCAGGTACAGAGATATCAATTCGTGGACTTGCGCAGAAAATTTGTAGCACTGTGGGATTTGCGGGGGATTTGGAGTTTGATCGACTGAAGCCAGATGGTTCGCCACGCAAGTTTAGCGATTTGTCGAAACTCAGAAATTTGGGTTGGGATGGATCCCGCGACCTTGATGATGGATTGAAACATACATACCGTGATGCTCTGGAAAGTGGCAGTCTGCACGCCTGATGAGCCTTATCGCGTGATTGCGTTCCCTGCTATACCATTCTCCAAGTTTAATCCGGGAGACGCCCGGCTGGTTTCAATGGCACAGTTTTTTGATGAGGAGACTCGCCCCATGTCAAACTGCCGCCTCTCAGTTTGACCAAGGTAGAAAGCGCCGTCTGGAACTCTTCTCCCAACACATCGTGCTCCAAGGCAAAAGCAACGTTGGCTGAGAGGAAACCAATCTTGTCACCGCAGTCATAAGTCGTGCCCTTGAATTTGAGTCCGTGAAATGGCTGCTTTTCCATCAGACGGATCATGGCATCGGTGATCTGGATTTCACCGCCGGAGCCTGGTTCCTGTTTTTCGATTTCGGCAAAGATTTCCGGTTGCAGGATGTAGCGCCCGGAAATGATGAGATTCGATGGGGCATGTTCGCGTTTTGGTTTTTCGACCATATTGTCGATGACAAAATGATTGTCGTGCCAGTCCTTGTGGGCAACGATGCCGTAACGGTGCACATGTTCCCAAGGTGCCTCCTCGACGGCGAGAACATTGCCACCGCCGCGCTCGTTATAAACGTCAACCATTTGCTTTAAACAGCCGGGTTCGGCTTTCATGATCATGTCGGGAAGCAGAACTGCGAAGGGCTCGTTGCCGACAAGATTGCGCGCACACCAGATGGCATGGCCAAGCCCCAATGGTTCTTGCTGTCGGGTGAAAGAGGTTTGGCCGGCGGCCGGCAAATCCTGCTCCAATAGATCGAGTTCAATGGACTTGCCGCGTTTGCGCAGTGTCGATTCAAGTTCATATTGCTTGTCGAAGTGATCTTCGATCACGCCCTTGTTGCGGCCTGTCACGAAAATCAAATGCTCGATGCCAGCTTCTCGTGCCTCGTCGACCACAATCTGGATGAGCGGACGGTCAACCACCGTCAACATTTCCTTGGGCATGGCTTTGGTGGCGGGGAGGAACCTGGTGCCGAGACCAGCGACTGGAAAAACAGCTTTGCGGATGGGACGGTTGATCATGATTTCACGTTTTGCATTCTGATGCCCCCTAATAATATTTCAGTAACAGCGGATTTGACAGTGGCGGCATTGGGCTTGGCTCCCAGCACCGCCTCGACCTGAACGCCGAAGTCGGCATAATGTTGCGTCACCGACCAAATGGCGAAAATCAGATGTTCGGGTTCCACATCCCTGATCTTGCCGTCCTTGACCCAACCCTTGATTACATTGCTCTTTGCCTCCACCAATTCCCGCAAGGGCCCTATCAAGAACTGAGCCACGTGGGGTGCACCGTGCAAAATTTCATTGGCGAAAAGTTTTGAGGCTTCTGGCCGCGCGAAAGTCAGGTCGAGTTTGGCGGAGATATAGCGCGTCAGTTCCTCAATCGGGTCCTTGTCAGGGTCAAGTGCCTGCAATGGGGCAAGCCACAGCGTCAGGGTGCGCTCGAGAACGGCGGTATACAGGTCTTCCTTGCGGCGGAAATAATAAAGCAGGTTGGGTTTCGAGAGGCCACATTTTGCAGCGATCTGGTCCACTGTGGCACCACGGAAGCCGTGGCCCGAGAACACTTCCAGCGCCGCATCAAGGATCAATGCCTCGTTCTGGCTTTGAATGCGGGTTTTCTGCACGACAGGTGGTTGTCTTTTGGGCATTGCCCATCCTCTTAATTCTTGATCAAATGGTCAAGAGTCGATAGCGTTTCACAAAACCAAGAATCCAGACAGGGAGTTGGCATTGACGGCTGTGATTGATGCCAGTGATTTGAGCCTGACCTTCAGCACAGCTGACGGTCCGGTTTATGCGCTTTCCGGGGTAAACCTCAAGGTTGAAGATGGGGAGTTCGTGTCTTTTATCGGACCTTCGGGCTGTGGGAAGACAACTTTGCTGCGGGTGATTGCGGATCTGGAGCGGGCTACAGGTGGAAACATCACCGTGAATGGCCTGTCACCACAGGCGGCGCGTTTGGCGCGGTCCTATGGTTATGTGTTTCAGGCCCCCGGTTTGTTTCCGTGGCGCACGGTAGAGCGCAACGTGGCCTTGCCTTTGGAAATCATGGGAATCGCTGGGGCGGATGAGCGGGTGCAGCGCAATCTTGCGCTTGTCAATCTCAATGGGTTTGAGAAAAAGTTTCCGTGGCAACTATCAGGAGGCATGCAGCAGCGGGTGTCGATTGCACGGGCGCTGGCCTTTGACCCTAAATTGCTGCTGATGGATGAGCCCTTTGGCGCACTTGATGAAATCGTGCGCGACAAACTGAACCAACAATTGCTGGAGTTGTGGGACCGGACGAAGAAAACCGTCGTGTTTGTGACGCACTCGATTCCGGAAGCTGTGTTTTTATCGACAAAGATAGTTGTCATGTCCCCCCGTCCCGGGCGTATCATCGACGTGATTGAAACCAACTTCCCGCGTCAGCGCACGCTGGATATTCGTGAAACGCCGGAATTCCTGAAAGTGGCACAGCGTGTGCGCGAAGGTTTGAGGGCGGGACACAGTTATGAGGATTGAATGAGTATTACTGTTTCCATGCGTTCGGCGCGAAGCCAGGATATGGCGGTGTGCGCCAACATATTCAATGACTGGATTGACCAGACGGAATGGATGCCGCGTGTACACACGCGCGATGACGTGGTGAAGCATTACGAAGCCGACGAAAAAATGAAGCGCAATACCATTGTGGCTGTCGATGGCAGTCGCGTGCGTGGTTTCATGACATTGTCCCGCGATGGGTTTCTCACCGCACTTTATGTGGAGCAAGCCTCACGCAACCAGGGTATTGGCGGGTTATTGCTGGCACGGGCGAAACGTGAACTTTCACCTGAGGTCAATCTCTACACGTTTCAGGCCAATGTGGGTGCGCAGAAATTCTATCAGCGCCACGGTTTTGTCGAGATCAATCGCACCACGGGTGACAATGAAGAAAACCTTCCGGATATACTGATGGAATGGCGTGAATGACAGCACAGGCCACTGCAAGCAAAGGCTCGGTGATTCCCGTTCTCACGGTGTGCCTGGTGCTGCTTGTGGTCTGGTATATTGCGTGCATTCCCTTGAATGCCGTTGTCGCGGAGACAAAAATCAAG
>CAXTLE010000333.1:0-3601 GCA_964244855.1 uncultured Aestuariivirga sp.
TCGCCCTCTCCCGTTTCTTCCAACGGGAGAGGGTGCCCGAAGGGCGGGTGAGGGAGTTCGCGAGAACTTGGTTTGCTGCGATGAGCAAGCAGAATTGAGAATTATCCGTTCGCCCAAAGACGTCGACGTGCAGCGTGCCGGATATATTCAATGATGATCGAGTCAATACCAACGGAATACACCATCAGATATTTCCCGACGACAATACGCCGAAGATTTCGTCTTATGGCGATACCGATGTTGGGATTTTGACCAATGCGACGGACTGCGGACTCGAAGCGGGAAAGCTGCTGGTCGGCCGCGACAGGGTTGCGCTCGGTCAAGTAGATGAGAATTTCGTTGAGGTCGTTGAGTGCTTGGCTGTTATAGCGGACCTTCATGTCAAACGATATTTTTTGAACACTGCCTCGACTTCTGCTTCTGTCGCGATTTCGCCGCGCGCTGATCCAGCAATGCGGTCATCAATGATTTTCCAATCTTCCGCAGTCAATTCAAACTCCGCATCCTGAATCTGCTCAATTTCAAGCGCCGCCTGCACAAGCATATCTTGTGCGCTCGCGGGCCAGTGTTCGGCACGGGCAAGGACATCTTTCAACGCGGACATGTTTGATCTCCTCAGTTCACGCTTTTCCAAGCTTTGATAAAGAATGACACAAACGCAAAGGCACGGTCCAGCCCCAATGGGTCGAAGAATGACATGTCCCGCGAAAAGCGAATCCATCGCTGCCCTCTCCGGAACCATTTTCCCGCCCCAACGTTCCCAACCCAGCGGGCACAGTGTGGCGATGATGCCGGTTTTATCGCCCGCAAAATGTGGAGAAGATTATGGATAAAGATCGCACGAGTGGTGCCCTGAAGCAGGCCAAGGGTGCCGTCAAAGAGATGGCAGGCAAGATCACAGGCGATGCCAAAACCCAGGCCGAGGGCAGGGCTGAAAAGACTGCTGGCAAGATTCAGAACGTCGTGGGCAGCGCCAAAGACAGCCTGCGTGAAGCCATGGATGGCAAGAAGCGCTGACGCACGTTACACCCAAACAGCGGGCGGCCCGAAATGCCGTCCGCTGTTTTATATCTTCAACGCATCCGCATTAGCCGTTCACGTTCCCAGTCGACATCTATCGTCAGCGGCAAACCTGCCAGATGAACAACCACATCCCGCGTCAGCCCCATGTCGCGCAACAGATAATCATCCAGCTTCAGCAATTTTTCCAGATCGCGGTGATGTTTCCAATTTCTGATCATGCGCGCCACCACCGTCAGGCGGCCATAGGCTTGCCGTGATTGGGATTGTGTCAGCACATAGTCGCGCATTGTCATCTCCGTTTGTATCGATTGTATTATTGACGAAACAGCGTAATTCTCCTTGATTGCGCTGGAATATCGACATATCGTGACAACGAGATGCATACAATCGGATTATTGTAACCATGACAATTTGGCAACCGGAGCTGGATCGTAGCAAACCATTATATCTCGCCATTGCCGATGCAATGTTGCGGGACGTGGAAGGTGGGCTTTTGCGAGAGGGGTCCAGATTACCACCGCAACGTGATCTTGCGTGGAAGCTCGGCGTTACGCTTGGCACTGTCACCCGCGCCTATAAGGAAGCCGAAATTCGCGGGCTGCTGGAAGGTGAAGTGGGGCGCGGCAGTTTCATTCGAAAACGCCCAACCATGGCATCGCTGGCGGCACCATCGACGGAAACCGATGGCGTCATTGATCTCAGCCATGCCATTCCGCCACCCGTGGTGAAGCCCGAAGAACTCGACCAGGCCATGCAGTCGGTCATGCGCGATCCACGCAAGCTTGATCTTCTGGATTATGCACCCCCTGAAGGCTTTCACATGCACCGCTCCATGGCCGTGCAATGGTTGAAGCGCAGCGGTATTCACGTGAGTGAAAACAACGTTTTGATTTCTGCTGGCGCACATTTGGGTTTGATCACAGTGCTCGAAGCCATTGGCGAAGGGCAAACCGGCGTATTGGCCGAGCGTATCAACTACGCGCTTCTGCGGACAACTTTCAAAAGCACGCATCTCGCACCCCTTGCCGTCGACATGGACGATGACGGCATGTTGCCGGACGCACTGTTGCACCAGATCAAATCGACGGGTGCGAAACTATTATATCTCGTACCCACGCTGCAAAATCCGACGACCCACACCATGAGCGCCAAGCGCCGCGACGAGATTGTGGTCATTGCCCGCAATCACGATCTCACCATTATTGAAGATGATATTTTCCGTCTGTTGGATTCGCGTGTGCAGGCCCCGACGTTTTACGAACTGGCACCCGAACGCACCTTTCACATCACCAGTTTGAGCAAGACCTTGGCTCCAGGATTGCGCATCGGTTTTGTGGTGTCACCGCAACGGCAGGAGCGCGTTCTGCGCTCTCACATTCGCAATCTGGCCGCACGCACGGTGGGCATTACCGGCGAAATTGCGCGCTATTGGATTGAGACGGATTTGGCGTCAAACATTCTTGAACGCACGCGGGCAGAACTGGCGGCGCGGCGCAATCTGTTCCTTGAAGTCTTTAAGGATCAAACCTTCCGTTGCGCACCGGGTGCGCCTTATGCATGGTTGCAATTGCCGAAACATTGGCAGCCCGCCCGTTTTGCGCAAGCGCTGTCACAACAAAAAATCAAGGTGACACCGGGCAGTCTGTTTGAACTGGTGCCGGGTTCACATGGCCAGCACATTCGGATTTGCTTTGGCCACCCCAAAGTGGGTTGGCGTTTGCGCGAGGCCTTCGAAACCATTCGCGAGATGATGGACGATCACGACTTCGACGATTTCACGCCTGTGGCTTGAGGTGTCGCGTCATTTGTCAATTTGAAGGCTTGGGATATCAGTAACAGTTGACCGCGCAACTTATCCAGGTTCTCAACTCCGATCACAGCGGCCATTTGCGTTTCAATAATCTTGATTTGTTCCAGCGCCGTGTTCTGCGCGTGGATGCCGCGTTCTGTTACCACTACCAACTTGTCCCGGTCATTGCCCGGTTGCGCTTGCAACGCTACAATTTTGAGTTCTTGCAAACGTTTGACTGAGGCATGCACCGCCTGTCGCGAAATATCCAGGGTCCGCGCTATCTCCGCCACGGTGGCGGGCGCACGGTAGGCCCGCATGAACACTTTCACATCAGAATTGCGGACATTGGCATAACGTGATCCGATGCGCAGTTCCCGCAAGCGATTATCCACGCCCATGGAAATTTCCTGCAACAGGCTGCGAATGTTTTGTGTGGGAAAAGGCATCGACACTTTATCAACCATGATTGACAATTAGCAAGTGTTTGAAACAACGTCAAATATTGATTTCCGCTATCAAGACGTCGAAAAAATTCAACATTAAAGCGCTTTGGGTTCATTTTAATGTTAATTTTGGTTGACATTATGTTGCGCCGCACACATATTGGCTTCGTCAATCTAGATTGACTGTTCAGACCTAAAATGTCTTCCCCGGATAAGTGACTTGCCCATACGCATGGTGAGCCACAGCCTGATGTTTGACGTATGGACATTGTCTTGCACCATTGGGGGCGCTCTGGCGCAAGACATCGAGACCGGCGATGCCCAGAACCATCGCCGGTCTTTT
>CAXTLE010000334.1:0-3594 GCA_964244855.1 uncultured Aestuariivirga sp.
CAACGCCCTTGGCTGCGAGACCCTTGATGTCCGAGATGGACTTCTGGGTATCGCCATTGCCGTCAGCATATTCGTAAGAGGTGATGCTTGGGCAGAGCGAAGCGGTTTGCTTGCCCGATGCCGTTGTTACCTGACGCCAGCTGTTGCCACCGTAACCATCAAGAAGAGCAATGGTTGCTTTCTTTGGGCCACACCATGATGGGTTTTCAGCCTGTGCAAAGCCTGAGCTTGCCAGTGCCAGCACTGCTGTTGTTGCAGCAAGTGCCAGTTTCATTGTTAGAGATTTCATAATACTTCCTCCACTTTGTTGATTACAGTCGACGTACGTTGGTTCACCCGCCAGCGGAGCGAATAAACACCGATGCCAAAACCCAAGGCCAAAGCTTGGATAATGGTTTGGGCCGAGTAAGGCACTCCGACTGCGAGTGCGAACTGGCTCAATTGGTTCAAGAAATAGGCGGCGATGACAGTTGAGATCGGAAAGCCACGGCCACCGAGAAGTGATGTGCCGCCGAGCACAACAACGGCAACAGAGGGCAACAACAATGAGTCGCCCTGGAAGGCTGTGGGTTCACGTGTGATACCCGCAATTAAAACGCCGGCCATGCAATAGAGCAGCTGTGCAAGCACATAGGCCATGAACTCGTGCCGTTGCACGTTGAGGCCGGCAGCGCGTGCTGCCAGAGGGTTGGCACCGATGGCTTCAAAGCGGCGACCCATGACGGTCTTTTTCAGCATGAAGGAGACAACGATGAGGGCAGCCAATGCAAAATAAATGGCGTGGGGAATGCCCAAGGTTTCGCCGCCAGCAATGTTGGCGAGGAGTTCCGTGGTGATCGAAGGCACGCCACCAGACACAGCGAAGACACCACCATAGAGCAAGGCATTGGTACCAATCGTTGCAATGATGGCGTTGAGGCGGAAGATGCTGACGAGAAGACCGTTGAGTATGCCTGCGGCAATCGCAAAGCAAATGGCAATCAGAACAGCAGGCAAAAGCTGTGCATTATCCTGCTGCGGATAGTGCGTGGCTTGCACAACAGCGAGTGACACGGCACCCGGCAGTGAGAGATCAAAACCGCCTTGCTGCACGACGAGCAGTTGACCCAAGCCCACGATAGCGATGATCGCCGCGAAGGGCAGGCTTCCTGACAGTCCTGCCGAGGACACGCTGGAGGGTGCAAAGATCAGGCAGACGATGATGAGAGCAATCGTCGAGATTACAACCGTGACAAAGCTGCGTGCCAGCGAAAGCTGGAATGCGCTTGGTGACATGGTTGTGGCGTTGCTCATCAGGGCAACACTTTTGCTGCGCGCAGTTTGTCGAATGCGTCCGTGAAAGAGCTCACAGAATTCTGATAGGCCAGAAAGCCCTTGTCACGGCTCTTGGTCATGTCGGTGAAATTCTCGATTGTTCTGCCGAGATCAGCATCGGAGTGCCACCAGGACGCCACTGACGTGAGTGCATTGTTTTGCAGGCCATGCTTGGCAACGATCTTGTCCCACACCGGCTCCATGCCTGCCATCTGCTTTTCCAGCGGTTGCGCATGGCCGGGATAGGGTGCTGCGGCCACACCGAGGTGAGCTGCCAGCTTTGACCACATCCAGTCCCAGCGAAACACTTCGCCATTGACGATGTTGAAGGCTTCGTTGCGCGCGGCTGATTTGGTTGCGGCCCAGAGCACATGCTTGGCGATGATGCGGCCATCGGTGATATCCACGCAGGCTTCATATTGTTGCGGCGAACCGGGGAATACAAAGGGACGGCCGGTTTCCTTGCAAATGGCGGCGTAAGCACCCAGCGTGGCCGCCATATTCATCTGGTTGCCAACAGCATAACCAATCAGCGTATGGGGGCGATGCACCGACCAAGTGAAGCCTTGCTTTTCTGCGGCCGCATAAAGCTCGTCTTCCTGATCATAGTAGAAATTCTGGTATGGTAGACGTGGCTGCTCTTCGCGGAACGGTGTCACCATCTTGGACTTTGCGTAAGCTTCGAAGGGGCCCATGTAATGCTTGAGGCCCGTCACCAAAGCCGCATGCTTGATCTTCTTGCCATCCATGGCATTCAAGAGATTGCGCACCATGCCGGCATTGACGCGGCAATTCTCCGCTTCGGTGGCTTGACGCAACCACGTGGTGATAAACACATCCGTTGGCTTCGCACGCTTCAGCGCCGCATTCACAGCCTCTTCATCCGTCAGGTCAACCGCGATGTGTTTCACGCCCTTTGGCAGGTCATGCTTGTGTCGCGAAATTCCAGTAACGGTCCAGCCCTTGGTGGCTTTCAAGTGTTCCGCCAAATGGCGGCCGATGATTCCGGAAACACCGGCGATGAGCGCATGGCGTTCCATCAATTCAGTCCTTTCATGGAGAGTGTAACTTTAATGCAGGCTTGCGGGTCTTGTCCCAGATCGAACGCCTTCTTCGCGTCCAGCAAGCCAAAATGATGGGTTTGGATGGGTGAAAGATCGATGCCGGTGCGTTCCAGAAACTTGATCGCCGCAGGCCACACACCGGGCGAACCAATGCAACCGCGCACCGTGAGATTCTTCAATTGCAACAGGCCAAGTGTGGACGTGATCTTGCGACCAATATTGAGACCGACCATGGAAACTCGGCCATTCTCCTGGGCATATTCGAAGACATTGGCAACAGAAGCATCATGGCCAGAAGCTTCAACAACAAGCTCTGCACCTTTGCCGCCTGTGAGTTCCTTGATACGTTCCACGGGGTTATCCATGGCATCTACAACTTCAGCAGCACCAAGCCGCAAAGCGATGTCACGCCGCGTTTTGATCGGGTCAACGACGATGACGCGCGCACCCATGCCTATGGCGGCGGCGGCGGTGACGAGTCCAATCGTGCCACCACCCGACACAACAACGGTTTCAGATGCATTGGTGCCGCCGGAACGCAGCACAGCATAAAAGCCGCAGGTGAAAGGTTCGATCAATGCACCGCGATTGTCATCAACACCATCGGGCAATTTGTGCAGCCAATCCGGATTGACGTTGAAATATTCACGGTCTGCACCGTTCATCGAAAAGCCAAAATGATGCAAACGTTCTGGTGTGCGCACAACGCATTCACCAACGACGCGGTCACCAACCTTGAAATTCTTGACCGCTTTTCCGACCTCGACGATCTCACCACACCATTCGTGGCCGGGAGTTACCGGATAGGAAATCGGGATGATGTAGCGCCCTGCCAGCAATTCGTAATCCGAATGGCAAATGCCAACGGTGCGAGTCTTGATCAAGACTTCCGTGGGATCAATGGTGGGGATCGGCTGATCCATGATCTTCGGATTATCTGGTGTTTCAAACACAAGGGCTTTCATGTGCTGCTCCTAAACTTTCACAACTGCGCCGTTTTTTGCGGCGGATTTGATGATGGCTTCGAGAATGGCGATGTTGTTGACAAGGTCCTTGCCCGTGATCGGGTAGGCGGATTGTTTGCGAATGGCTTTGGCGAAAGCCACGAGATTGTCTTTCACGGGTTCAGCTGCGGGCAGTTCCTCAACTGTGATCTTGCCGCCCGCCATGGCTGAGGTGACAACCCAGCCATCAGGCGCTTCGACATGGGCCTTGT
>CAXTLE010000335.1:0-3582 GCA_964244855.1 uncultured Aestuariivirga sp.
ATGTGGCGGGCGCTGATCCCAAAGGACGTTCCGGCCAATCCACACCGCGTGCCACCCACTTGATCAAGGTCGCAGCACAAACTGCGTTGGGGCAACGGGCGCAGATGGAAGTGTTTGGTACGGATTATGCCACGCCCGACGGTACCTGCCTGCGCGACTACATCCACGTCAGTGATCTGATTGCCGCCCATATGGATGCGTTATCGCATCTTCGCCGTGGTGGTGAGTCCGGCATTTTTAACTGCGGCTATGGCAAGGGCTTTTCGGTGCTTGAGGTGATCAAGTCGGTGGAGCGGGTACATGGTTCAAAGCTCAATGTAAAATATGGCCCGCGCCGTGCGGGTGATCCTGCTGGAATTGTGGCAGGTGCGGACAAGGCTCGTGCTGTGTTGGGCTGGACACCCAAGCATGACGATCTCGATTTCATCGTCGATTCCGCCATGCGGTGGGAACAACATTTGATGCGGCGCAACGCGGCGTGAGATTGCAGGACGTAGTCAGGCTTCAACCTTTCCCAGCGTTACCAGCCTGACACCGGCATCTCCCGCGATATATTCAAATCGGACATAGAAGCTGGTGGCTTCAAACCGGTCAAAGCTGTGTTCAATTGCAAAGACGCCGCTGCCGCCTGCATCTGCCGCCATAGCAGGAATGCCCAGAGCCGCGCGGACATCAGCGCGCGTGCTGCTGAAGCTGCGTGCGGCGGGTAGTGCTTCTGCATATTGTGCGAAGCCTTCGACACCCTGCGCATAGAGAAAGATCGCGCGGATGTGGTGATCGGGGGTGAGGGCAAAAGCAATGCCAGCCTCTTTGCCCTGTAGATAAGGCGATTCCCCCATTATCTTCGGCTTGGCAGATTAGAAGAGCCGCACATAGTCGTCAATCGCGTCATAACGCTGCTCAATCCAACCGAACAGCTGCGTATCAAAGGGAGATTTTGCAGTCATAGCCATGTTTTTATTCCGAATGGTGAGAGGTGCCGGGTGAAGTCAGCTTAAACGATCCGCTTGCAAGGTTATAGATATGGATGCGGCGCGGCGATGCTTGCGGTGGAGAGGAGAGAATGTCAGGTATTGGCCCAAGAGCGGGCTACATGAGAAGTCGGTATTATGTCTCTGTTTGACCCAAGGCTGACGTGGTACTTGGTCGACCAACATGAAACCGAGCCAGAACTATCGTTCTGACTCGGTACTTTATCGAAATAGTTTGTTTATTTGGCAAGACCAATTTGTTTCATGAAATCGCCATTGTCCCAGAACAACCACTCATGATCCATTGTACCATTCGACCAATGACCGATTGTTGCCATACCGATCGCAAAGCGCTTGCCTGACGCTGGAATTGACTTGCCCTCACCAATAGGCATCGGCTGTGAGAACGTTCCCGTCATGACGCCTGTCGCAGTCGTCCATGAACCTGAACCAAAGCGAATGGGATGTTCGTTGATCTTGATGTCTGGGGCAAATACGAACAGTGCTTTCAAATCCGCCGTATGCTTTTCAATGCCTTTGGTCTCATGACCATCTGGCCACGTAACAACGATATCTTTCGAATGACTTTCTTGGAGGCGGTCCCACTTTTGGTTGGAGAACACATCAAAGTCGAGCGTATCAAACACTTTCAGATTCTTTTCGACATCGGGTGCCTGAACTTCCGCAGCTGGAGGAGGTGTGGCTGGTGTCTCCCAGGGTGAGTCGGCGAAAGCTGCCGTCGAAAGAACAGCACTCAATGCGAGAGCTGCCAATGTCGTCGTTACGAAATAGTTTTTCATGATGGAATATCCTTGTTTGAAGTTTTGATGGTTGGTGTTTGGAACTTAATCAGGCAGCTTCAATCCAGGTTGGCGAAATGCCAGTGCCTCGACCAGCGCCATAGCCGAAATAGATATTGAGACCTGCGAGCGGCTCAAGGTAACGCGCATTCTTGAGAGGCCCAGCGTCGGTGACGGCAAAACCCATGGACTGCGCAAGGTTCGTAACCGCAATCTTGGCTTCAGGATCATCGGATGCGACGAACACTGTGATCTTGTTGCCGTTGGGAAGAGCTCCACCTGCGCCCAGAAGCTGGGCAAATACGGTGTTGAAGCCTTTTACTACACGAATACCCGGAAACGCTTTGGCGATTTCTTCGGCATTGGACGTGGAGTGGCCAATGGTGAGGCCCATATAGTCCGCGGTCAGTGGGTTTGTAATATCGACAACCACTTTGCCGTTGAGATTACCTGCTGTCTGCAGTGCCGAGATGGCATCGGCGGCACCCGTGGCCAAGATAATGATCTCAGCGTCACGAACTTTCGAGGCCTCAACTACAGTTGCCCCGTGGTCGGCGGCCAGCGTCAGCGCGGAAGCCTTGTCTTGGCTGGTGACCGAAACGCTGTGTCCGGCCTTGCGAAGTTGTTTCACAAAGGAAGAGCCCATATTGCCCGACCCGATGACTGCGATTTTCATAATGCGACCTTTCAGTTTGAGATTTGAACCTGACGTCATCAGTGGCGCCGTTGATGAGGATGTATTCTTGTTTAATTCAGAGATAAATGGTGATAAATGAAGAAGATAATTACGTTTATCGAAACAATGGCAAGCACATGGACGTACTAAAAGCGATGCAAGTCTATGTGGCGGTCGTTGAGACGGGCAGCTTTGTTGCTGCCGCTGACCAACTCGACACCTCCAATGCCGCAATCTCCAGACATGTTTCGGCGCTTGAGGCCCACTTGGGTGCAAGACTGCTCAATCGCACAACGCGGCGACTTTCCATGACGGATATTGGACAGGAGTTTTTCAGCCGCGCCCAAGCAATCTTCGCCGATGTTGCTGATGCGGAGGCCATTGCTGGAGAAAACGCGACCCAACCCACTGGGCAGCTCCGTATCAGTGCGCCGCTGTCTTTCGGAATATCGAAGCTATCGCAGTGGTTACCTGGTTTTATATCCCGCTATCCAGACTTGAAACTCGATATCGATTTGTCAGATCGCGTCGTTGATCTCACTACGGATGGCATCGATGTGGCCGTGCGAATCGGACGACAAGCCGCTCCGACCAATGTCATTTCGCGTCGTTTGGGTTCTATCCCCTTGGTAATTTGCGCTTCGCCTGACTACCTGAAACACAAGGGAACGCCTGTAACGCCTCAAGAGTTGTCGGAACATCAAACAACGAGTTTCACCTATCTTGCGACGGGCGACAGTTGGACGATGACCAACACGCAAGGTCGAACAGAAACAGTTCGTATCAGACCAAGTGTTCATGCCAACAACGGCGATATTTTGTGTGCTTTGGCTGTGCAGGGTTACGGCATCATTATGCAGCCGTCGTTTATTGTTGAAAAGGAAATAGCCGAAGGTCGACTCATTCGCATCCTCAATGATTGGAGCGTCGATGGCTTAAATCTTTATGCAGTATATCTCAGCCGGAAGTTCTTACCTGCAAAAGCAAGAGTGTTTATTGATTATCTAACTGAAGTCGTTAGGTCATGAACAGCACCTAACCGTCAAATCGATTCTGTGATGTCCGTTCATATCCAAAATTTAAACTGACGTCCGTTCCTGGCCCTTAGCTTCTGTCCAAAGACAGTCACATCCCG
>CAXTLE010000336.1:0-3573 GCA_964244855.1 uncultured Aestuariivirga sp.
TGTTGAAGTCATGGAACAGGACCAACGCTTTAACGAATGGGACTTTGAAAAGACGGCCAAGAAGAAAGGTGGGGCTGTATTCATTGCGGTCTCAGATCGTGGTGAAGTTGAAGCCCATGAAGGCTATCTCACCCGCGCCGAAGTCCGCAAGGCGGAATCCAAAGTCACGGGAACGGCAAACCCACAAGCCAAATCCGAAAAGCCGGAACTGACCAAACCGATGCAGAACTATGTTGAATTGCATCGGCTTGCTGCTACCCGCCTTGAACTGTTGAACCATCCGCAAATTGCCTTGCGGCTCGTGCTGGCGCACATGATTGTGGGTTCAAATCTGTGGATGGTGAAGCCCGAACCAATGAAGGCAGTAAAGTCAGAGATTGGCGCATCTGTTGCTGCCAATCCAGCAACCGCAGCCTTCGAAGAAAGGCGTAAAGAGTTGTTGGTTCTTTGCGGATTTGAGGGCGACCGCAGCGAATTGGTTAGGCCCAATGGCGACGACTACAGCCTAGCCCACCTCTTTGCCCGCGTTCTCACACTGCCCGAAGATGATGTATTGCGTCTTCTCGCATTGGCTATGGCCGAAACCTTGGCCCCTGGCACTGCCACGGCGGAAGCCACAGCCATGATCACAAGCGCCACTCTGAATGACTGGCGTCCCGATGACACCTTCTTTGATCTTTTGGCTGGCAAAGACGTGGTGCAGGCGATGCTGACAGACATCGCTTCACCTGCTGTTGCCGATGGCAACAAGGGCGAAACCACCAAGGTGCAGAAGGGTATTATCAAAGACTTTCTGCATGGCACCAATGGCCGTGAACATAAGATGGATTGGCTTCCGCCTTACTTCCAGTTTCCGCCCAAGGCCTATACGGAGCACGGTGGAGTGGGTGTTGTCGACATATGGAGCGTGGCGGCGAGATTGCTAATTTCATAGAATTACTCAACAGCGCTCAAACTTGCGAACAGGCCTTCGGGCCTGTTTTTTTGTGTATTCATGACTTCTGAATTTGACTCTATGCAGCCTTGCCCTTACTGAGTCTCCATAATGCGTAGAGGGTAATTTACTGGCTTCGAGATTCCATTTGTTCTCGCACGTATAAAGTTGGCGACAACCCAACATAGCGCGTGAATGCAACGCTGAAGGCACTTGCGGAGCCATATCCAATCCGTTCCGCGACTTCGGCAATTCCAGCTTCTTTGCGGCGCAGCAGATTTTTTGCCAAGGCCATGCGCCAACTCAGCAGGTATTCCATCGGGGCAAGGCCCATGGCGCGATTGAACCGCTCGAAAAATGCTGAACGCGACAAAGCTGCCGCCTTTGCCAATTCAACTACAGTCCAAGGCGATTTTGGACTTTCATGCATAAGCCTGATTGCAACAGCAAGGCGCTCATCGGAAAGTCCGCGCAAGAGGCCCTGCGAGGCAGTTGTCAAGGGTGTGGACCGCAGGGCCTCGATCAGCAGAACCTCAAGCAAGCGCGGCAGGATAACATCCCGTGCGGGTCGCTGCGTACGCGATTCATCAATCACCAGCTGAACCAGCGTGGCAAGGCGTTTTTCTCCGCGAACATGCACAAGTTGCGGCAGCAACGAAACAAGCAAACCCGAATCCGGTGAGCCAAATTCGATTTGTCCCACCAGAAGCAGAAAGTCAGGCGTTCCGTTTTCATGTCCCAGTCTGAATTCACCGCCTGGCAATGCCACGGGAGCATGAACGCAAACATCCGGGGGTGGAGGTACAAGGCTCGACATCGAAAAGCTGTGGGCAGCAGGCGTTAAAACGAAATCACCCTGTTGCAAGGTCAGGGGCTCTTTCTCGTCAATGATCATCTGACACGCCCCTTCAAGGATCAGACAATAGGACGGCGGGCCTGCATCCACACGGCGTAGCCGCCAGGACCCAACGCCGCTCACCACTTTGGAAGCGCGCGCGCCGGGTTGCAGCAAGGTGACGACTTCAGTGAGGGGATCAATCATATCTGGACTTTTGCAAACGAAACTTGGATTTTTGAATATAGAAAGTCCAACATCTGATGTCCATATGCCTCTTGTTATCAATGCAAGGAGTTTACATGAATACAGTTTTTGTCACTGGCTGCTCGACCGGTTTTGGCCTCGAAATCGCTCAATACTTTCTGGACCGCGATTGGAACGTGATTGCCACCATGCGCAATCCGCACGACAGCAAATTGCCAAAATCAGAAAAGCTGCGCGTGCTGGCGCTGGACGTGACTGACGCAGAAAGCATTCGCCAAGCGGTGGAAGCCGCCGGTCCGATTGACGTTTTGGTCAACAATGCCGGAATCGGTTTCCTGAATGCCCTCGAAGGCACACCGATGGATACTGCACGGGCGATTTTCGAAACCAACACCATTGGCACCATGGCGATGATCCAGGCGGTGTTACCGCAATTCAGACAACGCAAAGCGGGCGTGGTGATCAACATCACCTCAAGTGTCACCGTGAAATCGCTGCCGTTGCTTTCAGTTTACACGGCAAGCAAAGCGGCGGTGAATGCGTTCACCGAATCATTGGCGCTGGAGCTTCAGCCGTTCAATATACGTGTCAGCCTGGTGCTTCCGGGCCGTGCGCCCACGACAAGCTTTGGTGACAACGCCCGCGCCCGCATGCAGGCGGGGTTTCCCGAAGCCTATGCCGCATTTGCACAAAGCATCCTGACAGGGTGGCAGACTGACATATCGCCCGTTACCCAATCCATTGATGTGGCTGAAGCTGTTTGGCGTGCAGCGACTGATCCGTCAGCCCCCACGCGTATCCCAGCCGGTGCTGACGCTGTGGCCTTGGCAAGTGGGCACTGATCCAGATCCATAACCCTGAAACACTTCGCGGCGGACAATCCAATCGCCGCGAAGACTTTTCGTCGTACATAACCGCTCTTGTCCCATTGCGCCGTGTTGGATACTCGAACCTTTATTCCGCAGTCGACTGAAATGCAGACATATGAGGGACTGTTGAAAATCAATCTTTTAATTTCAAGCTGCTCTAATACTAGCTCGATGTGACGGCGTCACTCGCCCGGATTCCAGATCACGGAATAGAGATTTTAGTCCTTCCGTCCGACTGCGCGGCCGAAATTGGCATAGAGTTTCCAGGGTCCAAACTCAGGGGCAGCGATGGAGAGGCTGACATATTCCTTGATGGATGTTTCGCCTTTGCGGGTCCAGCCTGCACCAATTTCGATACCTTAGGTCACCACGCGGAAGTCAGGTTGGGTCTCAGAAGTTTTCTGCGTGTTGGGCAAGATGTCGATCTCAGCCTTGATGCTGACAGTGCGCAGATGGCCTTTGTAACGTCGATCAGTTTGCTTGGTTGCATATCCAATAGCATTCAGCCTTCACCTTTTGGCATTACTCGAAGCCCTGTTTCTCAGGCGTGCCCTCAGAGACCTACATCTGTCCAAAGCCGTTCCCGAAACCCTGTCTCCCCAGTTTTTTCCCCGCCGAAAGTGCGGCTCCTCGCGGACGCTTTGCTCCAAAAAACCGGTGCGACAGGGTCCTCCACTTCGTTGCGGCCAAGAGGTTCAGGTCCGTTTTGGCAGATGAACGGTCAGGCA
>CAXTLE010000337.1:0-3540 GCA_964244855.1 uncultured Aestuariivirga sp.
CTAACCTTTGCGGCACGTGCGACTTTGGACGGGCTGCATATGATGGATTCGTGTGTCGCATTCAAGAGTTATTTTGGGCAGAATAAAAGTTTTTTATTAACAGGCGTTAAGGTTTGGGAATCGCGAAAGCCTGCCAGCCCGCCACCAACCGAGTCAGCGTCGTCACACAGCACATCGCGGCATAGATATAGGCGATTTTGGAGAAGTGTTGGGGCCAGATGCACATCGCCACAAAGCAGGCGACGGTTTCAAAACCCTCGGTGAGACCGCCCAGATAGTAGAAGTTTTTGGATGGATAGGCCGTGCTCTTGTCGCCACGCTTTTCTGCCATGATGGCGTAGGCGAGGAAGCTGACGCCAGTGCCGATGAAGCTGGCGAGAAGAACTGCGGCGGCCAAGGCATTGCGTTCGGGATTGCAGAAAGCGAAGGCCAAGGGGACGGCGGCGTAGAACAGGAAGTCTAGCGTGATATCGAGGAAGGCGCCTCGGTCTGTTGGTTTTGAAAACCGCGCTACGGCGCCGTCAAGACCGTCCAGCAATCGGTTTATCAACAATGGAATGATTGCTGACATGATTTCACCGTGGGCGATCAACACTGCCGCCAGCATGCCGAGGGCGAAACCTGTGAGCGAGATCTGGTTGGCGCTGATGCCAAAACCATTCAGGCGTCTCGCAACGCCGTCCACGATTGGTTTGGTCAGCGCCAGGATTTGTCGGTCAAACATCGTGCACCACTCCATCACCAGAGATTTCCAATACACGTCCTGCAGACGGCGCATCGTCGCGGTCATGGGTGACCAGCAGGGCGGGGATATTGCACGCCTTGATATGGCTGAACACATAGTCTCGCATTTGCCCACGCAGGGATCTATCGAGCTTGCTGAAGGGTTCGTCGAGGAGGATGGCCGATGGCTTGGCGAGCAGTGCGCGCATAAGGGCCACGCGCTGGCGTTGGCCGCCGGACAAGGTGTGGGGCGGTCTATCGGCGAAGCCCGTCAACTCAGCCCGCTCCAGTGCCGTTGCGACCATCGCCAGTCGTTCTGATTTTAGCAGGCGCGGTGCTGCGAAGAGCAGGTTCTCACCAACTGTCATATGCGGGAACAAAAGATCGTCCTGAAAAAGGCGTCCCACGCGGCGTGATTCCGGCGGTTGCAACAGCAGCGATTTGCCATTGAGCAGTACATCGCCCGTGGCGCTGAAAACATCAGGCAAGTCACCTCCGACATAGGAGAGGATCGAGGATTTTCCGGACCCGCTTGGGCCCATAAGGGTGACGATTTTTCCCGCCGAAATGGTCAGTGCAAACGGCTGCAAGAGAATGCGGCCTGCAAGTGTCAAGCTGACGTCACGCAGTTCCAACATCACGCCACTCTCCAGCGTGGCCGCGATATCCACGATGCAAGTTGAAATGTGATCAACGGCAAGGCCATCAGTACCAGAGCATAAACTGCAATCAGCGCGCGGTTGCCACCGCTTGAAAGTGTGACTGCTTCCATGGGCAACGTCGAAAAGCGTCCGGCGGCTGCAAGTTGGGCGGGAACGAATTGCGCGATTGAAACGGCAAAACCAATGGCAACTGACGACAATAACGGCGCTTTCAACATTGGCCATTTTAACTTGAACAGGAATGTTGCGCGCGATGCGCTGAGACCGTTGCTTGCGGACTGCCAGTGCGGGTCAAAGGCACGATAGGGTCCGGTCAACATGACAAGGACATAGGCGGTGACCGATAACAAATGTGCAAACAACAGGCCGATCCAAGTTCCCGTTCCACCCAATAGCAGCAACAGACGATATTGGCCGAGTGCCACTAGCAAAGCTGGAAGACAGAGCATTGCCGTTGCTGCCGCGAGAGCGATCCGGTCACGTCTTTGTGGTTGGGTTTCAAGCCATGCGACAACTGCGATGAGTGCAATACAGCTGCTCAAGGTTGCCATGACTGTGCTGGTCCAGAATGGCGACGCATCTTGCAACAGTCGGGTCCATGCCGCCGTGGTGAAAGCAGGTGCGAACAATTGTGGAAACGGCCACAGCGCCGAGAGGGATTGCAAAGCCAAAGCAACAATCATCAGCGTATAGATCATCATCCAGGCAGGCCAGATGAATTTCGGGATTGCCATCGAACGGATTTCCGGTCGAGCTGATTGCGTCATCCATTGCAGTTGCAAAGGTCGCGTGAGGCGCAAAATCAGCAGCACTGCAATCAAAACAAAAATGATCAGTCCACTGAGCATCAAGGTTCCAGCCGCACCGCGTGCATTCTCCAACACATCACCATCGTTCAAATCCGTCCATACCAGTTGCGCGAGGGTTGGCGGTTGGCTGGGGCCGATGACCAGGGCCATGTCGACAACCGTCATGCTATAGCTGAACACGGCTATGATCGGCCAAAGGCAGCGCTGTAAAATCTGCGGCAGCACAATGCGTATGAAGCTCGAATGCGGACTGTAACCCAGACTGCGGGCCACGAGGGATTCCCGGGCAAAGCGCAGTTTGAGTTCATCCTGTTGCATCACACTCGCCATGGCCCAGACGAGGAAGGGTGTTTCTTTCAGCGCAAGTGCTGCAATCAATGCGAGGCCGTAAGGGTCCTGTGTCGTCTGCCACTGCGGAGGTGAGGTCCAGCCTGTGAACAGCACCGCGATCAGGCGTGCCAATAATCCTGTGGGCGCAATCAGAAATCCAAATCCCATGGCCAAGGCCAGATGCGGTACAGACAGGAATACGCTGGCCTGTTGCAGAATGTTGCGGTTGGTTCGCGAGATGATCATCTCAGAGATGACAAGTGAAACTGCGGTGCTGGTGAGGCCGGTGAAAAGTGTGAGTTTCAAGGCACCGGAAAATTGCGGGTGTTGGAACAGCGCCTGGAAGGAATGGGCATCAACCAAGCCCGGGAGCAGCAAAAGCAGGCTTAACGCCAGCGGCAACAGAAAGAGCAGCGCCAAAGGCGCTGCTCCAAGATATCGCCAAACTACCGTCATCAAATTCACACCTCGTCATTCCCGCGAACGCGGGAATCCAGACTTTCAACCAGCGAGCTTGTGGAAAGTCTGGATTCCCGCGTTCGCGGGAATGACGAGGTGGTGGAGGTCATCGCGAGGTTTTGATCCTTTTAACCCTGACCGTAGCGATTTAGCCAAGCGGCTTCCAGCAGGGCTACCCACGACGCGTGTGGTTCCAGCAAGGCTGGACCGGGGAGTGAAACGCTGCCCAGTGCTGCGGCGGTTGTAAACAATTTCGCGTCGGCTTCTGACAATTTTGATACGGCCAACACTGTTGGATCGCCCCAGGTTTTGAGATCGTTCTTCTTGGCTTGCGCTTCTGGCGACAGCAGGAAATTTGCAAATACCTGTGCACCTGCCTTGGCTTTGGCATTGGCAGGGATCGCTACGAAGTGCGTGTTGCCTATGGTGCCCTTGCTGTGTTGCCACGCCACTGTTGTTGCGGGCATGCGGCCTGCGGCAACAAGGTTTGCGGGTTCATTGGGATTGAAGGTGATGCCGATCAGCAACTCACCATCAGCCACCATGTTTGTCACGTC
>CAXTLE010000338.1:0-3526 GCA_964244855.1 uncultured Aestuariivirga sp.
ACTTTGCCGCCGAAGAGTTTTGTAGAGATGTCCTTGCGGGTGACTTCGTCGGCGGTGGCGGTGAAGGCACCAATCGGGGTGTTGGGAAATGCCGTGCGCAGGTTTTGGAGCGCGTCATATTCAGGGCGGAAGGATGCGCCCCATTGTGACATGCAGTGGACTTCATCGACGGCGATCAAGGTGACGTCGAGGCGTTGCAGGGCGGAGATCATGCGTTCCGTCATCAGGCGTTCGGGGGCGAGGTAGAGAATGCGGGTTTCGCCGGAGGCCACGCGTTTCCAGATGTCGACGTTGGTTTCACGGTCGGCGGCGGAGTTGATGGTTTCGGCTGACACGCCTGCGAGTTTGAGGGCGGCGACCTGATCCTGCATCAAGGCGACGAGGGGGGATACGACGATGGCGAGGCCGCCGCGTGCAAGCGCTGGGACTTGATAGCACAGGGATTTGCCGGCACCTGTGGGCATGACGGCGAGGACGTGCTCACCAGCCATCAGCGCATCGACAACCTGTTCCTGGCCGGGGCGGAATTCGTCGTAACCGAAGATATCGCGCAGGATTTTGGTGGTGGGTGATGGCACTCAGGCGGCTTTCAGGTCTGTACCTTCGAAGTCGGTGCCGGTGTAGAGGATCTTGAGATTGCGGGTCTTGGCGAAGGCGTAGCTCATGCAGTCCGCGAGGTTGAGGGCGGTTTTGGAGTTGCGGCCTTTGCCATAGGTGTCGAAAGCGCGCAACGCTTCAGTTGCCATTTCATCTGTAAAGGAAAGCACTGAAATCTTTGTACGCTGTATCAGCTTGTCAAAAATGGCGTTCACTTCCAACGGTGGAAGTTTTTGCCGCGACGACACAACCATGCAGGCTTCAAGGCGAACGTGGCTTCCAGTAAAACATGTATCCGCCTCCCTGATCTTGGTAATGATACTCCGTGCACTATCTTCTTCGAGCATCATTGCAACTACTGCTGAGGTCTCGACAAAAATCATTCATGCCCCCACATGCGGTCGATCTCTTCCTTCGTCATCATGTGTCCGCCGGGCTTGCCTTTGCGTTTCAGTTCGTCAGACAACTCTTTGACCTGCTCATAAAGCGAGCGCGTATCCACTTCTGCTTCAGCCTTCAGCTCCTTTTCCAACGCCTTTTCGATGACATCTGTCATTGTTGTTTTGCGTTTGGTTGCAAGTGTGCGGGCCATTTCTTCCACGCGGGGTTTTCGAATGCTGAGGGCCATGGATGTTCTCCTTGTATTCCGTATATACAAACGGGTGATGACTGTAAATACAGATCGTGCCGCTGATATGTCCGATTGGAGGTTTCCCACCCCTTCATATCACCCCTTTTGACCTGCCGATAAATTGTGCTAGGAAGCAGCCAGCTTGAGGGGGCCAGCGGGAGCAATATCCGTTATGGCCTAGCAGGGCGTCATAGCAAAGTTTTTAAGGATAAACACATGAGCGATATCGCTGAGCGCGTGAAGAAGATCGTTGTCGAGCACCTGAGTGTAGACGGCGACAAGGTGAAGACAGAAGCAAGCTTCATCGACGATCTGGGCGCAGACAGCCTTGACACTGTTGAACTGGTGATGGCCTTCGAGGAAGAATTTGGAATTGAAATTCCTGACGACGCCGCCGAAACCATCCAGACGGTGGGCGACGCCGTGAAGTTCATCGAAAAGGCACAGGCCTGAGTGTTGGCTGCGCCTGCCTTGGTGTGGGCGTGTTGACAATCGAATTGCGCGGGGTACGCGGAGTGAAAACTCATGCGGCCCCGCGTTTTCATGTAAAATTGCAATTCACAGATTTAATGGAATGAGGCCCGTCATGCGTCGTGTTGTTGTCACCGGAATGGGTATTGTATCGCCACTGGGCACAGGCATTGATGCCACCTGGAGCCGCATGATTGCAGGCGAATCCGGTGCGGGGCCCATCACGCGCTTTGATGCTTCGGACCTGCCAACGCGCATCGCTTTTGAAGTCAAAGAGGGTGACGGCAGCAATGGCACGCTCAACCGCAATGACTGGATCGATTCGAAAGACCAGCGCCGTTATGATGACTTCATTCAGTTCGCGCTGATTGCAGCGAAGCAGGCGATGAAGGATTCGGGCTACGAGGCCAAGACTGAAGATGAGAAATATCGCTCTGGTGTACTTGTAGGTTCTGGCATTGGTGGGTTGACGGGTATTCAGGACACGACCTTGCTGATGCAAGAGAAGGGGCCGCGCCGGATTTCGCCGTTCTTTATTCCGGGCTCGCTGATCAATCTGGCGTCAGGTTTGATCTCGATCAATTTTGGCCTGAAGGGGCCGAACCATGCTGTGGTCACGGCCTGCGCCACGGGTACGCATGCCATTGGTGATGCGGCGCGCATTATCGCCATGGATGATGCTGATGTGATGGTGGCCGGCGGGGCCGAATCGGCGATTTGCCGTATTGGCATTGCGGGCTTTATTGCCTGCAAGGCATTGTCCTCGGCCTACAATGACACGCCGGAAAAAGCATCGCGCCCTTATGACAAAGGCCGTGATGGATTTGTGATGGGTGAGGGGGCCGGTATTCTGGTTCTGGAAGAACTCGAACATGCCAAGGCGCGCGGGGCCAAGATTTATGGTGAGATCATTGGCTATGGCATGTCGGGCGATGCCTATCACATTACTGCACCCTCCGAGGATGGTGATGGCGCTTATCGCTGCATGCAGGCGGCTTTGAAGCGGGCCGGCATTTCAGCTGGCGAAATTGACTATATCAACGCGCATGGCACATCGACGCCGCTGGGCGATGAGATTGAGTTGCGGGCGATCGAACGGCTGACGGGCAATGCGGCCGCGAACATGGCGATGTCGTCGACCAAGTCTGCTGTCGGGCATTTGCTGGGGGCTGCTGGTGCTGTGGAAGCCGTGTTCTCGCTGTTGGCCATGCGGGATAATATTTGTCCGCCAACGCTCAATCTCGATAACCCGTCGGTTGAGACCGCCATTGACCTGGTGCCACATGTGGCCAAGAAAAAAGAGATCAACACAGTTCTGTCCAATTCTTTTGGTTTTGGTGGGACCAATGCGTCCTTGATCATGCGCCGTTATGCGGCGTAAGCTACAACCCTGAGGGGGACTAAGGTGTGAGTAACGACAATCAATTTGACCGTGTGCCAGATGCTGTGGTTCCCAGGAATCGTGGATCGGCCTTTGCTCGGGTTATTGGTTCGTTTGTTGGCTGGAGCATGTTTTTTGTTATCGCCGTGGGTGCGTTGGCGTTTTGGGCCTGGGGTGTATTCACGTCTGAGGGGCCTTTGACCGAGGCGAAGATCATCACGCTCAAAGAAGGTGCAAGCCGCACCGAAATTGCTCAAACGCTTGAAGACCAGGGCATTATCACCGACTCCCGCGTCATGAGTGCGGCCAGTCTTATCAATGGTTTTCGCGGTGGTACTTTGAAACCCGGTGAATATGAATTCCAACCGGGTGCGCCAATGGCTGGCGTTTTGAACGCCATTTCAGCGGGGCGGACATTGACTTATAAATTGACCATCCCCGAGGGG
>CAXTLE010000339.1:0-3522 GCA_964244855.1 uncultured Aestuariivirga sp.
AAGCCAGAAGGTGTGAACATCAATGCCGTTCTGGCCATCATTGATGGGCATGACACTACGCGCGAACAAAGGTCTATCAATGATGCCATTGTCAAAGATGCCGACAAGGTATGGCGCACCACGTCTCATGGCATGAAGGTCATTCGAGGCTGGTATGACTGGAGCGTCGCCGAATATGTGGAGATGGTGACCACAGTTTCAAATCCCCGGCTTTTGACGGAACCCGGTCGCGCCATGGCTGAAATATTTACTGCATCGTTGCGCGCTGAACTTCTACTTTCAAATCATATGGAGCTCTCGTGACCAATCTTGGCCTTGACGGAAAACGTGTGATTGTTACAGGTGCCGCAATTGGATTAGGTCGTGCCTTTGCCCACGCATTTGCCAAAGCTGGTGCAAAGGTTTTGGCGGTTGATGTGAATGTGGAAGGCGTACAGGAAACGGCTTCACTTATGGATGGCATTTCCACAGCCCGTTGCGATATCACATCGTCCCAGAGTTGTGAGGCGCTCGCCGCACTGGCGTTTGAAAAATGGGGTGGGCTGGATGTGTTGATCAACAACGCAGCGCTCTACGGCACGTTGCAACGCAAACCATTCGCTGAAATTGACGAGGATGTTTGGGACCGCGTGATGGCAGTCAATGTCAAAGGCGTTTGGCAAGCTAGCCGCCATTTTGCGCCGCTCATGAAAACAGCAGGTGGTGGTTCCATTATCAATATCGCCTCGGCCACAGTGTTTTCAGGTTCTCCGCAATGGATGCATTATGTGGCATCAAAAGGTGCTGTGATTGCAATGAGCCGCACCATGGCCAAGGAATTGGGTGACGACAAAATCCGCGTCAATGTGTTGGCACCAGGTTTTACGATGACGGAAGCGAGCCTTGGGCATATGGAAAATGCGCGTGTCTACGGTGTGGATCGCGGCGCACTCAAACGCCCAGCGGAAGTCGAAGATATTGTTGGCGGCGCGCTGTTTTTAGCATCGCCATTGTCGTCTTACATGACAGGTCAAACCATGATCATTGATGGTGGTCGGCAATTTATTTGAAGGCAGGCAGATGGCGAAAGTGATTTTCATTGAAGCTGATGGCAACCGACGTGAGATTGACGCCAAGGATGGCTTTCCACTGATGTTGTCGGCACGAAAGGCCGGTGTGAGGGGGATCATTGCAGAGTGTGGCGGATCGGCCATGTGCGCGACGTGTCATTGCTATGTGCTGGAAACACCAGCCGGCACACTTCCAGTTAGACTTGCCGATGAAGCAGACACGATTGAATTCAACGCCCATGGACCAAGGGACAACAGCAGGCTCACCTGTCAGATCAAAGTCACGCCCGCGCTGGAAGGTGCGGTGTTTCAGGTGGCAACGGGACGGTAAAACTTCACCGTGCCAACACGCCACCATCTACAACAAGCGTGGTGCCTGTTACAAAATCTGACGCACTTGAAGCCAAGTAAAGAACGCTGCCTTTGATTTCAGATGCATCCGCAACTCTTTTCAGCGGGGTATATTCAGCCATGATTTTCGCATTCTCTTCGTTGCGCGGCCGTGTGGGTGTGCGGAAAAATCCGGGACAGAGGGCGTTCACTTGAATGTTATATGGCGCATATTGAATTGCCAATTCGCGCGTCAGATTAACGACAGCGCCTTTTGATGCTGCATAAGCTGGCCTGGGAAATATTCCTGCTGGAGCGGCCAAGCCAAACATCGATGCCACCGTAATCAACTTGCCATATTTTTGTTGCGCCATAATGGCCAGCACTGGACGCACCGTGAATAATAAACCGCTGACATTGATGTCCATCACGCGGTTCCAAGCGTCATCGGTTGTTTCGTGCAGCAAGGTGGGTTCAGCATCACTCACTCCCGCATTGGCTATCACGATATCCAATGAACCCAATGCTTCGTGGACTTCACGAACCACATTTTCCATTTGCGTTTTGTTGGCCACGTCTGCCACGTAATGCAACACGTGTGGCCCAAGTTCCGCCGCTGTTTTCGTTAGCATCTCGGCGTCGAAATCCACCAGCGCCACACGGGCACCATTTTCAACAAAGGCAATTGCCATCTCGCGGCCGAGGCCTGAAGCGGCACCCGTAATCAACACGGTTTTGCCTTTGACTGAAAAAATATCGTTGATCATGCCTGTCGCTGTTTGGCGAAATCAACGAACCATTCCAGTGCCGCCGGATTGCGCGTGGCATCGCGGCTCGCCACTTTTTCGATTGCGGCACCCATGAATATTTTACGCACCGGCACTTCCATTTTTTTGCCGGTGAGTGTGACAGGAATATCCGGTACTTCGACGATCTCGTCGGGCACATGGCGCGGGCTGCGTTCACTTCGCAGACGCTTTACAATTTCCTTTTTAAATCCATCGTCACAGGTTTTGCCCGCCGCCATTTTCACAAACAACGGCATATAAAATCCGCCTTTTCCGTCTTCAATGCAAATCACCAAACTATCGGCCACATCCGCAATACCTTCCATCGTGCGATAGATTTCTGCCGAGCCAATGCGCACCCCATATCGATTGAGAGTTGCATCGGACCGCCCGAGAACGAATATGCCGCCATGGTTGTTAAATTTTACACGGTCACCGTGGCGCCAGATGCTAGGCCATTCTTCAAAATAGCTTGCGGTGTAGCGCGCAAAATTATTATCACCCCAAAAATACAACGGCATTGATGGCATGGGCTTGCGAATGACGAGTTCACCAACTTCGTTGATGAGAACTTTGCCGTCATCATCAAATGCGCAAGCATCAACGCCAAGTGCGGGGGCCTGAATTTCACCCGCCCGCGTCGGCAGCAATGGTGAACCAGCAAGCAGGCCTGAGCAAAATTCCGTGCCACCCGATTGTGATGACGCCCAAATGTCGGCTTTCACGTCGTTCATCACCCACTCAAAGGTTTCTGGTGTTGAAGGTGAGCCCACAAGCATGATGGCACGCAACGCGTCTAAATCAAATTCCGCACCCGGGTGGATATCTTGTTGTTTGACGATTTGGATATAGGTGGGGCTCACCCCCATCACACTGGCCTTAACCTCTTCGGAAATGCGCCAGAGCAACCTTGCATCTGGATAGGCGGGGTGACCGTCGTACATCACGGCACGCCCATTCATCAGCAGACCCCAACTCAAGGTGTTCCAGACCATCCAGCCCGTTGTGGAGTAGAAAAACAGTGCGCCACCCTCTTGCAATTCAAAATGAAAGGCTGCGGATTTATAGTGCTCCAACACAATGCCATGATGGCCTTGAACGATGGGTTTGGGCAATCCCGTGGTGCCGGAGGTAAACAAAATCCACAGCGGATGATCAGAATCTACGCGTGTATACGTGAACGCGGCATGCGTTACATCGACGCCTGTGAACAGCGCGTTCCAATCCAAGACTTCGCCAGCAAATGCGGGCTGCTTTTTTGCTGTAGGTGAATAGTCCAGCATGACTAACGTTTTCGCTGAAGGCAAAGCGGCGAGGATGCGCGAAAGATCTTCCGTGCGATCAAAATCCTTGCC
>CAXTLE010000340.1:0-3488 GCA_964244855.1 uncultured Aestuariivirga sp.
CTCATCCGCCGCTTCCTGTGCCCGGGCCAGCGCCTCAGCCGCTTCTTGAACCGCAGCGGCAGCCGCAGCCCGCACGTCCTGACCATCATTGGCAGAATCCAGCAGTACTTCCTTTTCCGAACCCAAACGCGAAATCACCCCATCGGTATCCGCCAGCAAACCCTCTTCACGCGCCACGTCGGCATTGGCCTGTTGGCGGCGCTGTTTGAGTTCCGCAATACGACCTTCGACGCGCTTTTCTTCTTCATCGAGCGAAACCCGCTCCAACGTCATCCGCTGCAACACGGCAGCGCGAACCGCTTCCTGCTCACGCAAACCCGGCAAGGTTTCACCCAAGTCATCGCGCCCGCGCAGCTTCTCGGAAGCAGTCCGCGTATGTTCCGCCAAAACCCGCGTGGCTTCATCAAGAGCCGCAGTATCCCGTGTTGCATCTGCAGTTGCGTCCCGCCACGCCACGAACAATCCCGCCGCCTCGAGTTTGCGAATTTCCGCCGACACAATTTTATATTTCTGTGCCTGCCGCGCCTGGCGTTTCAAGCTGTTGAGCTGTGAATCAAGCTGTGCTGCCACATCATCAATGCGTGACAAATTCTGTTCCGCCGCGCGAAGCTTCAACTCCGCATCATGCCGCCTGGTATGAAGCCCGGTGATCCCGGCAGCCTCTTCCAGAATCAAACGCCGCGCCTGCGGCTTCGCATTGATGATCTCTGCAATCTGCCCTTGCCGCACCAATGATGGTGAACGTGAACCGGTGGACGCATCTGCAAACAACAGCTGCACATCCTTGGCCCGCACTTCCTTGCCGTTGACGCGATATGTCGATCCCGCATCGCGCACAATGGCGCGGCTGATTTCGAGGTGCTCATTGTCGTTGAATTGTGCCGGAGCCGTCCGGTCGTCATTGCCCATATAGACCATGACTTCCGCCATATTGCGCGAAGGCCGCTCGGCGGTGCCGGAGAAAATCACATCTTCCATGCCGGAGGCGCGCATGTTCTTGTATGAGTTTTCACCCATCACCCAGCGCAACGCTTCCAGTAGGTTCGACTTGCCGCAACCATTCGGCCCCACAATGCCGGTCAAGCCCGGTTGAATGTGAAGTTCCGTCGGTTCAACGAAAGATTTGAATCCGGTGAGCCGCAGCTTGTTGAATTTCATATGCCCCTACCCAAATAGCGCCGCCTGGCCTCAGCCCAGCAGCGGATCAATCACGGCCTTCAGGCCCTGCACTGTGTATTCGCCATTGAAGTGTTCGCCATTGATGAAGAACGTCGGAATGCCCTGCACACCAAAGGTGTCGCCCTTCTGGCGCACTTCAAAAATATTCTTGGCCACGTCCTTGTTGTTGAGGCAGGCCATGAATGTTTCTTCGGTGAAACCGGATTGCAGTGCAATCTTCTTCAATCCCTCAAGCGGGTTAGGCACCCAGTCTTTTTGGGTTTTGAACATCACGTCCACCAGCGGGAAATATTTTTCCTTTGGCGCACAACGCGCAATCATGAAGGCACCCATGGCCGGATCATTATGCGGAAATTCGCGGAAAATATATTTCACTTTTCCGGTGTCGATAAAATCAGTCTTGAACTTCGGAAACTCTTCATTGTTGAAGGCCGCGCAATGCGGGCAGGACGCCGAGGCATATTCAATGACGACAACTTTGGCGTCGTCTTTTCCCATGCTCATCTCGCCCATGGCTGGTGGCGTGTTGAGGGCCACCTTGTCAACAACAACAGCTGGATCTTCCGCGAAAGCGGTAGAAGCCAGACCAGAAAGCGCGGCAGTGGCCAGGAGATTACGACGGTTCATAGTGTTCATGGGCTTTTCCTACTCGAAATGAAGGGGGGATTGCCACGGCCTTATTTGGCCTGTGGAGAACGTGGGGTGAGGGTCGAAACACCAGCACCCAGGCGGGCGAGGGCGGCTTGTAATTCGGGGTCGGCGATTGGGGCCACACGCGAAAGCACATCGGGTGTTGGTTCCGGTGCTCTACGAGAGACTTTGATCAAAGGACGAAACTCATGGGTCTGCACCACTTTGAGTGCTGTCACGCCCTGGTAGCCCAGAAACTGGTTGACCCGCTCCACAATCCCCGCCGCTGCATATTCAACATCAAGCCCGCGCCCTGCCTGAACCTTGACATGCAAAGTGCCGCCAGATTTCGCTTCATTGCCGCGCGGCCAGCGGATTTTCTCCGGGCTCGAAATGGCAGCCGCCTGCTCACCCACAATCTGCGGCCAATGCGCCAGCACGTCGCCCTGTGCGAATCCGTGTTTTTTGAACACGGGTTCCGTCAATGTGCGGAAATGCTTGTTGATCGTTTGCATTCGTGAAATGTCGTCCTTCAGCAAGGGATTCTCAAGGGAAACAATGGCGGAACAGCGGCATAACGATCACTTGGCTGTGAAACTTTTGCACTGGTACGACCAGAATGCCAGGGTTTTGCCGTGGCGCGCCGTTTCGCCACAACGCATGGACCCCTATAAAGTCTGGCTCTCGGAGATCATGCTGCAACAAACCACCGTTGCCGCCGTCAAAGATTATTTCCTGAAATTCACCAGAGTTTGGCCCAGCGTCGAAGCCCTCGCCGCCGCTCCCTTGGACGACGTGCTGAAAGCCTGGGCCGGCCTCGGCTACTACGCCCGCGCCCGCAACCTGCACAAATGTGCAAAAACTGTCGTCACCGACTTCGAGGGTAAATTCCCCAGCGACATCGACCAACTCATCAAACTTCCGGGCATCGGCCCCTATACCGCAGGGGCCATCGCGGCCATCGCTTTCGACAAACCTTTTGCCGCAGTTGATGGCAATGTGGAACGCGTCATCTCCCGCCTCGACGCCATCGAAACCCCGCTGCCCCAATCCAAACCGCAAATCAAAACCCGCGCCCAATCGCTGATGCGGCCAGACAGGGCAGGGGACTTTGTGCAGGCCCTCATGGATTTGGGTGCCACCATCTGCACCCCGAAAAATCCAAACTGCCTGATCTGCCCATGGATGGAAAACTGCCAAGGCCGGAAACTTGGCATCGCCGCAACACTCCCCCGCAAGCTTGCGAAAAAAGCCATCCCCACCCGCAAAGGCCACGCCTATTTCGCGCAAAACAAAAACGGTGAAGTGCTGCTAAGGCGACGCATCGAAAAAGGATTGCTCGGCGGCATGACCGAAGTGCCAGGCTCACTCTGGACAGAATCCCAACCCGATTTCGCACCAGCCATCACAGCCAAATGGAAACAGCGCCCCGGCCCCGTCGAACACACCTTCACGCATTTTCATCTGGAAGTGACAGTTTGGGTGGCGGAAGAGATCGAAGCGGAACTGCCCGACGAGAGCTACCGCTGGGTACCACTGTCAGAAGTAGAAGGGGAAGCCTTGCCGACGGTGATGCGGAAGATCTTGGCAAAGGCAATAAAACTCTGAACACTGTCATTACCGCACTTGTTCCACTGCTGTCCGGTTAAGGAATTACAAGAAATGAAAACCTGTGGGTA
>CAXTLE010000341.1:0-3488 GCA_964244855.1 uncultured Aestuariivirga sp.
CATGCCTTCAGACACCTGCGCCAAAGCGCCTTTCTTCGGGTAGTATCCACGGTGGTTGATCTCGGGGGAGCAGCCTGCCACAAGGGCGGCAACAGCGACCCAAACGAGACGGCGGCGCGTAAACACGGAATCAAGCGAAGGAATTGAAAACGACATGTGGGCCTTTTGCCTGTTAGAAACGACGGGAGCAAGTCTGTGATCTTCAAGCGGTTATTTGCAGAACGCAAGCCTGATCCCAGTGAGCCGCTTTATGCGGCAATTGTGGCTGCTGCACGGCAGGAGAAATTTTATAGGGACTGGCAAGTCCCCGACACTCTGGACGGACGCTTCGACATGATGGTGTTGCATATGTTTTTGACGCTGGATCGACTGCGGCATTTTGGAGGTGAATCAGAAGTATTGCGGCAAGCCCTTACGGATCGCTTCTTCGCGGCCATGGATGCGGCGTTGCGGGAAGTCGGCGTGGGCGATATCTCTGTCGGCAAAAAAGTGCGGAAGATGGCGGAAGCATTTTTTGGCCGTGTAACAGCCTATACGGCTGGTATAGAAAAAGGGGTGGCTGAGTTGAGTGACGCTTTGAAGCGGAACATTTATGCCGATGTGGATGGTCGTCATGCCATTGAACTTGCGCGATGGGTTTTGCAGGCAAAAGCAATTTTGGTAGAACAGAATTTGGATGATATTGCCCAAGGCCATGTGAGGTTTGAAAAATGAAACTTGCTCCTGAACCACTACCTGAATTGCATCGCCCGCTTGAAGTGGCTCGTGTGGCGCGATTGGGCTCGCACGAAAAAATCAGCGCTGACGTTAAAGAGTGTGTGGCCCTGGCCAAACGTTTTCAGGTGCCTAAAATCCACTCCATATCCGCCGAATTGAAAATCCAATCCTGGCGCGGCGGCGGTATGAAAATTTCAGGCAAGGCTTTGATCGATCTCGATCAGGAATCGGTTGTGAGTTTGGAGACGTTCCGGTCAAAAGCCACCATTCCCGTAGAACGCTATTTCCTGAACATTCCGGCAGGCGAGGACAATGATTCGGAACAAGACATCGACCCGATTGTAAACGGCGTCATCGATCTGGGCGAGGTGGTGGCGGAAACTGTTGCGCTTGACCTTGATCCTTATCCGCGCATGCCGGGCGAGGCGTTTGAGGCCATCATCGAAGACGACCCTGCCAATGATGAAAAGCCGCCCAATCCCTTCAATGTGTTGAAGCTGCGGCCCGACAAGACGTGAGCCTCGGAATTTAGCTGTTGTTTCACGCTTCGAAGCCTCTATTTTGCCCGTCACAAACGAAGCAATGCGGGCGAGGCTGATTCCGGTACGGCATGACTGACAAATTGACCATAGCCCTTGACGCCATGGGCGGCGACATTGGCCCTGCGACCGTGGTGCCCGGCGCTGCATTGGCGGCGGAACGTCACCCCGGCTTCACGTTTCTGTTGTTTGGCGACGAGGCGAAAATTGCGCCCTTGTTGAACAGCTACCCGAAGTTAAAGGCGCTGGCCCGTATCATGCACTCTGATGTTGCCGTTTCGATGGACGACAAGCCAAGTCAGGCGCTGCGCCGTGGCCGCGGCAAAAGCAGCATGTGGCAGGCGATTGAATCGGTACGGGATGGCAAGTCCCATGCAGCAGTGTCGGCTGGCAACACTGGCGCCTTGATGGCGATGTCGCGCTTCGTGTTGAAAACCGTGCCGGGCATTGAGCGCCCTGCGATAGCCGTACTTTGGCCAACAGAACGCGGCGAAAGTGTTGTGCTCGATGTTGGTGCGACCATTGGTGCTGATGCGCGGCAGTTGCTGGAGTTCGCCGTGATGGGTGAAGCCATGGCACGCAGCTTGTTCGGGCTGGAACAGCCGACGGTAGGTTTGCTCAATGTTGGTGTTGAAGAGATCAAGGGCAACGAAGCGGTGAAGGAAGCAGGCAGAATGTTGCGCGAGATTCATTTGCCAATCCATTTCCACGGCAATGTGGAAGGCGATGATATCAGCAAGGGTACTGTTGATGTTGTGGTCACCGAGGGGTTCACGGGCAATGTAGCGCTGAAGACCGCTGAAGGTACCGCCAAGCAAATCAACAGTTTTCTGAAGGCCGCACTCACCAGCACATTGTTTTCAAAATTGGGTGCCTTTATGGCCCAAGGCGCATTCCGCGCGCTCAAGGAAAAGCTCGACCCGCGCAAACATAATGGTGGCGTATTTGTGGGTTTAAACGGCGTCGTGGTCAAAAGTCACGGTGGAACCGATGCGCTGGGATTTGCCACAGCTATTGATGTGGCCATTGAAATGGTGAAAAACGGCCTTGTGGCCAAGATCGCCGAAGATGCGGCGCAGTTGAACTCCATTCCAGCCCCCGTGGCAAAGGCAGCAGAATAACCAGCATGATCACGAGTTGCGTTACAGGTGTAGGCTCAGCGCTGCCAAAGCGCATCATGACCAATGATGATATCAGCAAGGTTGTCGATACGAGTCATGAATGGATTGTTGAACGCACCGGCATTCACGCGCGGCATATTGCGGGTGACGGTGAGACTACGCGAACGCTCGCGGTTGAAGCTGCACAAAAAGCCATGGCCGCTGCGGGCGTGAGCGCTGATGATATTGATTTGATCGTGCTGGCCACATCGACGCCGGACAATACGTTTCCGGCAACGGCAACGTTGGTGCAGAATGATTTGGGCATTCGCCAAGGTGCCGCATTCGACGTGCAAGCAGTGTGCTCCGGCTTTGTCTATGCGCTGGTCACAGCCGATGCCTTGATCAAGACAGGCTCTGCTAAGCACGCCTTGGTCATTGGTTCCGAAACCTTTTCCCGGATTCTGGATTGGACGGATCGCACCACCTGCGTTTTGTTTGGCGATGGGGCAGGAGCCTTCGTACTGTCTGCAACCGAAGGCGATGGTAGCAAGGGCGTGCTGGCTTCGAAGCTGCGCGCCGATGGCCGCTACAATGACAAGCTCTATGTCGACGGCGGGCCTTCGACCACAAAAACTGTGGGTCACCTCCGCATGGAAGGCCGGGAAGTGTTCAAACACGCCGTCACCAACATCGCATCGGTGATGGATCAGGTGATGAAAGAGGGGCATGTTTCGCCCCAGGATATCGACTGGTTCGTGCCGCATCAGGCCAATCGCCGCATTCTCGAAGGCACTGCGCGAAAGCTTGGGATTTCTGAAGACCGGATTGTGTTGACGCTCGATAAGCACGGCAACACGTCTGCAGCGTCTATTCCGCTGGCTTTTGACGTGGCAGTGAAAGATGGGCGTATCAAGCCCGGACATCTGGTTTTGCTGGAAGCCATGGGCGGCGGTTTCACCTGGGGCGCAGCGCTGATCCGGCTATAGCCCGGGCCGCATTAAGTCCGTGCGATAAGTCTTTGAGATTTATCAATCTTCTCATTGACGCAAACTGAGTCTCACCTTAGAGTCGAAACGGTCGGTTCTGCAGGAGAGGTCCGGGACATGAACAAGAAAACGCTTACACGCGC
>CAXTLE010000342.1:0-3440 GCA_964244855.1 uncultured Aestuariivirga sp.
TAATATTTTGTCTTTTATAAATATTAAAAACTTTGTTAGCTATAATATTTTATCTTTTGCTCGATCGGGCAAGTACTCAATGTGTCGGAGTCATTTTGAAGATTTTGTGATACGGCTTCTCGAGTTTTACATGCGAAAAGCGGCCTGTCGCTACCCGCAACTGCGCTAACCGTTCTTCCATTTCAACCAAGCCATAGTCGGGAAAATGTTTATCCTGGTGCCATTTTGCGTAAATGTCACCCGGTCGCAGTCCACGAAACTTTTTTTCGACTGCCCGCAAACTGGCGTGAACTTTGGCGATAGATGCACGGAACAGCGGCGGCGATTTTTGGCGACCGGCATCCAAAACCTCCAGCACTGCAACGATTTCATCTGAGCACAGCTTCGCTTCATTGAAGTGAACAAATGGTGCGAGTGCTGTTCGCTGCGCAGGAGTCACAACCAGGCGACTGCTCTCGTCAAGGTGGTCACGGATAACCGACGAGAGAGTTGCCATGTCTTCGACCTTGTGGCTCACACTGTTGGGCAGATGCCAGTCATGTACGTCAGACGTGATTGGCATGTAGGCAATGACGGGTTTACCGAGCAACGCAGATTCAAGCGCAGTTGTACAACCATTGTGGACCAGAATATCAGCTGCCAGCAACCACGGCAGGACGTTGCCCTCATAGACAACATGTGCGTTGTTGTATTTCGCTGGAATGTCCTGCCAGCTTTCAATGCGCTCAGCGGGATGTGGACGCAGTATCACCTGATGATCAGGAAACGCTTCACATAGACCTGAAAACATGTTTCGAAAATGATGGTAGAGTATTTTACGGTATTCCACCATAGCCAGCCACTGCGCATCTAGGATTGGATCGGTCAAATGTCCCGCCACACCTTTGTCGCGCGAACGTTTCACGGCAGAATTTACGCGGCCAAAGTTAGAATTCAACAGGATGAATGGGCCGTATTTGGCCTTGTAATTGGCTGCATCAGTGGCAAAGAACTGATTAACGCGAGAGTCCAAAAGATCAAGGCGCGGATTTCCGACTTCATAAATGGGGGTCCCATCATAAAAAGGCATCCCAGTGAACAGTTTTGTGTAATCAGGCCCCCAGGAATAGACACCATCCAGATAGGCAAGCGACCCTGCGGAAATACGCCGCTTGTAGTATATTTCAGGTGCCGGATGTACGAGACCTTCTTCGTCCCATGCCAGGACGTTGAAGCCAAGCCGCTGCAGGATGGAGAGAAAGCGCCCTTTTTCAGAGGCAAAGCCTTTGGCAATGAAATGCCCCCGCGGTAACTGACCGATCCGAGCGCGAATTTCGTTCTGTGATCCCACGTAGCTTTCACGGCCCTGCTCGGCAGCAACAGCCGCAAGCAGTAGCTTGCCGTCCAGCTCGCGCACATGGGTTTCCACAGGTAAGATAAGCGGAAGACGGTAGGGCAATCAGATATTCCTTTGCGATTTAATCTCAAATTCTTACAAAAATGCGGACAATGCCGATCCAGCGCATTTATGAAAAACTTTGCACACCGCCGCGATAACGATGTGAAGTTGAACAATTTCCGCTCGGTTCAGTTATAAATAGGATTTATTTCTTGTATTTAGAAAATATGAAAAGCCTTCTTTGGTAGCACATGGCAGTATTCTTAGCCTGTCTTTGCCAGTCCAATGAACTCGGCCAGCCGACGCCGAAATGTCCAGTTTCGCAAAAGTTTTCGCGATGCACCAGCAGATGAGCTCGGTTTTGATGCGGGTGTGATTTGACGGCAGACAAACATCATGTTGCGGGCGAGCTTCGGCTGTTTCACATCATTGATACGCTCCAGCGCAAAACCCCATTGGGCCATAGCTGAATGAAATGTCGCTTCACTGAACAATTGTTTGTGGAAAAAATTTATGCCCCGGGGGTACGCCTTGAAGCTTTTGAGGGTTTTCTCATGATCAGGCTCATTCGTGACGACCAGCACACCGTCCGGCTTTAACCATTGCCGAAAACGTCGCACTAACGTTGCGGGATCGTGTGCGTGCGTCACCATGTGGTTCGAAACAATCAAATCGTAGCGCCGTTCTGGAAATGGATTTTCCGGCTGGGGATCAAGCATATGCTTGACCGCGCCCGCACCAAATTTGGTGTTGGCAAACTGAACGCAAGCACCAAAGAAATCAGTTCCAGCCACTTCAGAGTTGTTCTGCTGTTCTGCCAGTTCAAGAAATGCGCCGGTGGCACACCGAATATGCAGCACCGAAGCACCTCGTTTCAACAAGCCAAGCGATGACAATTGTTCAAATAGTTTTTTGCCGCCTGCAGTTTTGCCCTCTAGATACGCCTGTGGCAGAGGCGTTACGTCATATCCCCGTTCTTCGGACAGTTTGAACAGGTCAAGATACCACTCCGCCGTGTTTCGTGTGCCAGGACGGTGGCCGGCGAATATCAGTCCGCAATCAGCACAGATGGTCCAGTTGGGTTTTGCAAATGTTGTCTGCACCTTTTGGGCCAAAGCATTGAGATCGGAACCGGTAACCCTCATCAAACTGTTATGACGCTCCGTTTCTTTCGCAAAGGCCTTCTCAAAATTGCGAGAGCCGCAAGCGTAGCATTCTTGTACATCAACAATTTCCATTCCAAACTCCTCGCTGTGTCAAACCTTTAGCCGGAATCGAGTTGTCGGAAAGGTAATTTAAGATATATGAGATGTAACAGGCATTTGACGCCAACACTACATGAACATGGATTGTAATTTGACAATTTTTAGCCTTAAACGCAATTCTCTGTTGTTCTGGAAACCTTGCGCCAATTGTCCCACTGGTTGTTAAATCCGTCAGCTCTAGCGAACGCCTCCATTATCGCAGAGGTGGCGCAGGCCCACGATGGGTCTTTGGGCATGGCGCATGCTTTTATAGATGCTGCTGCCACGGCTGGTGTCGATGCGGTGAAGTTTCAGACGCATATTGCAGCTGAGGAAAGCACCACGTCGGAGCCATGGCGCGTCAAGTTCTCGAAGCAGGATGAAACCCGGTTTGACTACTGGAAACGCATGGAGTTTTCTGCCGAACAGTGGGCGGACTTGAAGGCCCATGCGGAAGATAAGGGGTTGATGTTCCTGTCCTCGGCGTTTTCCCATGCCGCAGTTGATCTGCTGCGCGAGCTTGGCATGGCGGCCTGGAAGGTAGCCTCGGGGGAACTGACCAACCTCCCTTTGATTGCGCACATGACCGATGACGGCAAACCAATTTTGTTGTCTACAGGCATGAGCCCGCATGCAGAAATTGATGCTGCCGTAGCGGTCATACGCAATACCCAAGCTCCGCTCGCAATATTCCAATGTACCACACAGTATCCCTCACCCCCGGAAGCAATCGGCCTGAACATACTTGACGAATTGCGGGTGCGGCATGGTTGTCCGGTTGGACTGTCGGATCATTCCGGCACCATATATCCGTCGCT
>CAXTLE010000343.1:0-3437 GCA_964244855.1 uncultured Aestuariivirga sp.
TGACCTGCACCATGTGCAGCCACTGCGCTGGACCTTCAAAGACCAGGGACAAGGCAAAGGCCGGCAGGATGGGCACAAGACTGACCCAGGCCACGCCGGACAAGGTGCCAAAGCCCGCCGCTGGCCCCGCCAGCTTCACGGTGAAATTGCCGATTGCCCAGGTGGTCGCCGCCAGCACGATGAACAGCATGGCGATGGCCGGAATGTTCGAGCCCTGTCCCACTGTGGACGCGATGGTGCCAAGGCCCGCAAGTGCTACGGCAGCCCCCGTGATGTGCTGGGTCCTTGGCCGCTCCCGCAGAAAAACAATCGACAGCAGGATGGTGACAAAGACCTGCAATTGCAGCGTGACGGATGAAAGTCCTGCGGGCATGCCCAGTTTCATGGCGACGAACAGAAAAACATATTGTCCCAGAAATGCTGTCAGGCCGACGGCGACCATATGTTTCGTCTGCATACCCTGCGGTCTGGGCAGGAACAGAACGGGCAGGCAGGCAAACAGAAAGCGCAGCGCCGTGAGCAGCAGCGGCGGAATATCCACCAGGGCCACTTTCAACACAACGAAATTGAAGCCCCAGATGGCAACAGTGACAAGTCCAAGCAGAATATGAAGCGGGCGCATGGTCCAGCGCTAGCCCGCCACCCGCCTGCCCACAATCCAAATCTTATCACCGATACAATCACATCCGGTGATGGGTGGGTTGTGGTTTTGGTGGTGAAGCTGTCTGAATGTCAAACATGGGCTATGGCATCAGGCAAACACATGGCCGCATCATTCTCTATTGCGGACGTGAAAGCCCGGCATTTGATAGACAGCTTTGGGCCAGGAGGAGACATTCAGTCTGCTGCTGCTCAGCAGATTGTACTCCCCAGCTTCATTCATCGGGCAGTATTTCCGAGTTCTTTCCAAACGCCGAGCATCAATAGCGAATGGATAATCAGCCCAATCATATGGTCGCCAAAGTCACTTGAATCCATCAAACCGTGGGCTAGCTCGTTACGAAGGTTTAGACCGCGCGGATCGGAATAGAGTGCCTGAAAATGTAAGGTCAGGTTTTCACCTAGGGCGGCCAAGACTTCAGCGGACGAAAGGATGTCGCCCATGTTGATGGCAACACTGACACCTTTCACGCGTGGATGCGCCTTGGTGACGGGAAGCCCAATGTCGCCGGCAATTTTTCGCAGGGCATGTTCAACTTGAGGGACGAGCAAATGCGCAGCTTTGACATTATCACCCTGGAGCCAACCATGTATACCTTGGATTAATAGACCCATGTCATCAAAAAGTTTGTGTCGATTGGCCCAACTGGCAATGCTCGCCGGAACAATCTGATGCTTTTTAAGAAGCTGGTCGTATGTGCGCGAAAGCCAAGGTGCCGAAAGGGAAAATGTAAACTTTGCTTGGACGAGCACTCTTCCAACTGGATCGTCTTTAACCGAACCAATCTTTGCCACCACACGATCATCGGCCATGATATCTTGCGTAATGTGGGCGTAAAGAGGCGCGGCTTCGGCGGTGTCCTTCATCTGCTTCTCGAGCTCGTCGCGCTTGAGCATGAATTGATAGGCCATATTTACTAAGGAGTCTCCAAGCTCAGCCACAATGACCTTCGAAACAAATGTGTCCATGTCATTTTTGGTGATAGTAATTTCGTGATCAATCGTCTTCATTAAGACTTTACTGTCGCCAATCGCCTTCTGCATAAGGATGCGAACGCGCTGCGCGTCGTCGTTAAGCTGAGCAGAACGGTAGAAATCCCAAGATGTTTGCAAGAACGAAGCCGCCAACATTGCATCGGCCAAACTCGCCGTATATTCGAACGTGCGCGCTACTGTTTCATTGAGACGTTTTATGTCAGCGTGGTTCTGTTCTCGCTTGTAAACAGGTAACAGGCGCAGCACTGCATCTTTACATCTATGAGGATCGAATTTGTCCTTTTGGCTTTGGTCCGCGTGGAGAGCGATTAAACTTTCGACACCTGCAATCAGTTCATTCCTCTCTTCATTGGTAACTCCGGCCCGCTTTTCGTCAATAAGACGGTCAAAAACGACCCACCACATGCCGGGAGGTTCTGCGATCGCCGCCCGGAACATCGCCATCAATTCATTGCGCGCCGAAGTGATGCGCCCAAGATCGCCTATCAAAATCGCCAAGTCCAAAGCGCGTTCAGTCGAATAGAGCTTATCGTGCAGTTCCGTCTTCGTAGGAATGGCTGCCAAATAAGAGTCGATGGCAATGCGTGCATCCTCAACATCACGTTTGCCTTTTGCGATTGGGCCGATCATGTCCCATGTCAAATCGGCATAGCGTGCCTTGAGAAAAGGGTGTTTGAGGGTCCTCGCACGTTTTGACCAATGAGCAACCACTTCAGCCGGGGTTTCTTTAATGCTCGGGAAATAGACCGTATTGCCGTCGGCTGTTTCGCCCGAACCCATTGGCCCAAAATATGTGCCCCATGGACTATCGCCATGCCGACCCGACAAAGCAAATGCGAGCACTTCGGACCAAGCTCCAAGTTGTTCTTCTTCGGTTGGCGTCTGCAAGGCCGCGCGGGCCACGCCGACCTCGCGACTTATATCGAACTCGTCATATGGTGTGGTAGTTGCATCGAATTTCTGAATGATTGCTTCAATGGAAGGTGGTATGATGACATTGACAGCCATGATGGACTTCGAGCGCCTATTCTGCGTACTTGGAAGCTGGCTGGTAAGGCCCGCCAGTCGTTCTCACTTAAATTTGCTTCTAAGACAAGGTAACTTGCGATTATTCATCCGAGAAAATATAATGTCCGCTCAGGGTCACAAGCCGACATGATCCGTATGCATCGGATTGTCCGCTTTTGGGCAATGAATAGTCATTCAAGCTAACCCGTGCCCTGCTTTTTTTGGCATTTTGACTCTGGCGGGCAAACACCATAGATAGCGGCCAAATCGACCATTTCTGCAGGATTCCGCCATGGCCAAACCACGCACCCTTTACGACAAGATCTGGGACGACCACCTCGTCCATCAGGCCGACGATGGAACGTGCCTTCTCTACATCGACCGTCATCTTGTCCATGAAGTGACAAGCCCGCAAGCCTTTGAAGGCCTGCGCATGACGGGGCGCAAGGTGCGCCACCCGGAAAAGACGCTCGCCGTTGTCGATCACAATGTGCCGACGACCGACCGTTCCAAGGGCATTGCCGAGGAAGAGAGCCGCTTGCAGGTCGAAGCGCTGGCGAAGAACGCGGCCGACTTTGGTGTTGAATATTTCAATGAGCTCGACAAGCGCCAGGGCATCGTGCACGTCGTTGGCCCCGAGCAGGGCTTCACGCTGCCGGGCACAACAATCGTCTGCGGCGACAGCCACACCTCCACGCATGGCGCCTTCGGGGCGCTTGCCCATGGCATTGGCACCTCGGAAGTGGAACACGTGCTGGCCACGCAAACCCTGA
>CAXTLE010000344.1:0-3434 GCA_964244855.1 uncultured Aestuariivirga sp.
CGTTGATCTTTACTGCGACGTCATGGAACGCATCCGCGCCAGGAACACCGACGTCATCATCAACCTCACCGCAGGCATGGGCGGTGATGTTATGATCGGCGATGGCGAAAAACCATTGGAGTTTGGCGACGGCACCGATTGCGTGGGGCCACTGGAACGCCTGCTCCACATCGAAGCATTGCGCCCCGAAATCTGCACGCTGGATTGCGGAACGTTGAATTTCGGCGATGGTCAATCCATCATGGTGCAGACACCGACACAACTGCGTCAACAAGCTGCGCTGATCAAATCCTACAGCGTGAAGCCTGAAATGGAAATCTTTGACTCAGGTAATTTGTGGTTTGCCAATCAACTGGTGAAAGAAGGTTTGATAGACGGCCCTCCCCTTTACCAACTCTGCCTGGGCATTCCCTGGGGCGCACCCTATAACACCGAAACCATGGCCTATCAGAAATCACAATTGCCAGACGGTGCAGTCTGGGCCGCTTTCGGCATTGGTCGCAATCAAATGCAGGCAGTGGCGCAAGCAACACTGCTCGGCGGCCATGTGCGGGTAGGCCTCGAAGACAATCTCTATCTCGAAAAAGGCGTCTTTGCCACCAATGGCTCGCTTGTGGAAAAAGCGGTGAAGCTCATCGAAATCCTGGGGACCAAAATCGCCACACCCGACGAAGGCCGCGCCATTCTGGGATTGAAAAAATGAACATCAAAACTGTTGGCATCGCAGGCACCGGATTGATTGGCGCCGGCTGGGCAGCGCGGTTGCTGTTCCGCGGCTACAACGTCATCGCCTTCGATGTGTCGGAAGCCGCCGAAGCAAAACTCAAAGCCCAAATCAAAACCGCTTGGCCTTCGCTGGAAGCACTTCTCGGCAAGCCCACCAAAAAAGGCAAACTCACCTTCACCACCAGTCTTGCTGACATGGCAGCGAAGGCTGACTTCATCCATGAATGTGCACCCGAACGCGAAGACCTGAAAATCAGGTTGTTCCGCGACATTGATGCGGCGGCAAAACCCGACGTCATCATCGCTTCATCTTCCTCCGGCTTCCTTCCCACCAATCTGCAATCGCAATGCAAACACCCCGAACGTGTCATCATCGGCCACCCCTTCAACCCGGTCTATTTGCTGCCGCTGGTCGAAACCGTTCCCGGCGAAAAAACCTCCGTCGAAGCCATGGATCGCGCAGGAGAATATTTTGAAGCGATCGGCATGCAGGTGCTCAGGCTCAAAAAAGAAATCATGGGCTATGTCTGTGATCGCTTGCAGGAAGCACTCTGGCGTGAGAGCTTGCATATCCTCAACAAAGACATTGCAAGTACTGGCGATATTGATGATTCCATTGTCTATTCCGCCGGCATGCGCTGGGCCTTCATGGGCTCGTTTTTGACTTATCATGTGGCAGGTGGACCCGGGGGAATGCGTGATTTCATCAAGCAGTTCGACCCCACATTGGAACTGGATTGGACTGATCTCAAATTTCCACAATGGAATGAGGCATTGGAAAAGCGGTTGGTCGAGGGCTGCGAGACCCAAGCCGAAGGCCGCGCCGTCGCCGCCATTGAAGCCAAGCGCAACGCGATATTGGTGGACATGATGAAGCTGTTCAGAAAACACAAAATCGGCTCCGGCCTTGTGCTGGACCGGGAATTGAAGGCAAGAAAGAAGAAGTTGAAGACGAAATAGCGAATAGCGAATAGCGAATAGCGAATAGCGAATAGTTTTGATTGGAGAACAATGATGCAAACAGAAATATTTTCCCTATTCGCTACTCACTATTCGCTATTCACTCATTAACATGCGCGTCATGATCACCGCCGCTGCGTCCGGCATCGGCCGCGCCATCGCGAAAGCCTTTCATGAAGAAGGTGCCAACGTGCACATCTGCGACATGAACGAAGAAGCTCTGGACACCTTTCGCGAAGACTTCCCCGACATCGCAGCCACCCGCGTCGACGTGCAAAGCGAAGCTGAAGTCGATGCCTGGTTTGATGACGCGCTGGAAGATTTGGGCGGGCTTGATGTGATGGTCAACAACGCCGGCATCAAAGGTCCAACCGCTCCCATTGATGACATTGAACTGGCGGAGTGGCGTGACTGCATTGCCGTCTGCCTCGACGCCCAATTCCTGTGTGCCCGCCGCGCAGCCCCCGTGATGAAGGCACAACGCAATGGCCTCATCATCAACATGTCATCCAATGCCGGGCAATTTGGTTTTGGCAATCGCACACCCTATGCCGCTGCAAAATGGGGCGTCATCGGACTCACCAAATCCTTGGCGATTGAACTTGGCCCCTACAACGTGCGCTGCAACGCCATCTGCCCCGGTGCCGTGCGCGGTGATCGCATCAACAAGGTTATTGAAGGTGAAGCTGCTCTTCGCGGTGTAGGATCACAAATCGTGGCAGCAGAACTGGTGAGCCAACAGTCCCTCACCCGCTTCACCGAACCTGAGGAAATCGCGGCACTCTGCCAATTCCTCGCCAGCCCCGCCGCCTTCATGATCAACGGCCAGGACATCGCCATTGATGGTCACATCGAAACCTTTCACATCAAATAAAATTCCCTCCCCCTTGTGGGGAGGGTTAGGGTGGGGGTCGCTCCGAACTTTCACATTTTTTGCGAGGCACTCTATAATGATTGAAGCACCTTCCGACCCCCACCCCGGCCCTCCCCACAAGGGGGAGGGAGAAATATAAAATGAACTTCTCCCTCTCCGACGAACAACAGATGATCATCAAGACCACGAAGGATTTCGTGGCCAATGAGCTTTACCCGCACGAGAAAGAAGTTGAGGAAACCGGCGTGTTGCGCCCGGAACTGCGCGATGAGCTGAAAGCCAAAGCCATTGCGGCGGGTCTCTATGCCGCAAACATTCCGGCTGAAGGCGGTGGTGCGGGTCTCGATACCTTGACTTGGTGCCTCTACGAAAAAGAACTGGGCCGCGCCAATTACGCCCTGCATTGGACATGTGTGGGCCGCCCCTCCAACATCCTGATGGCCTGCAACAGCGAACAGCGCGAACGCTATCTCTTCCCCGCCGTGCGCGGCGAAAAAGCTGACTGTCTTGCCATGACCGAACCCGGCGTCGGCTCTGATCTCCGCGGCATGAAGACTTTCGCCAAGCAGGACGGCGATGATTTCGTCATCAACGGCGTCAAACATTTCATCAGCCATGGTGACGAAGCACATTTCACCGTGCTGTTCGCGGCCACCGGCGAGGAAGAAACTTCGCGCGGCAAAAAGAAACTCATCACCGCTTTCCTCATCGACAAAGGCACGCCGGGCTTCACCGTGCGCGACGGTTATAAAAACGTGTCGCATCGCGGCTACCCCAACAACATCCTGGAATTCAACGACTGCCGTATCAACAAATCGCAAATCTTGGGCGAACTCCACAAGGGTTTTGAGGTCGCCAATTCCTGGCTCGGTGC
>CAXTLE010000345.1:0-3434 GCA_964244855.1 uncultured Aestuariivirga sp.
TAACGAGATTTAAAATGGCCCGGCGGTATGTCGCCGGGCCGTTTTCACATTTCCGGTTCTTCGCGCATCGGGCGGTTGTCGCCAGATTCGACGGGGCGAAGAGTTGGACGTCGAACACCGAAGACTGCGGGACGTGGCGCTGCGCGTATGGGTTGAACTTCCACAGGCGTGGTCAATGGTGAGCCGATATCGCTTTCGATGACCACGTCCTGATTTCCGCCGATGAGAACCAGATGCTCCATATCATCGCGGCGGACCAGAACGAGTCTGCGGGTTTTGTCGATTTCGTAGTATTCACTGATGCCAAGCCTTGAGCCTTTACGGCCGCGCACGCTGCCACCAAAAGCCCGCACCAGAACCAAAAGCAAAATCAGTATCAGCAGAATGCCGCCTGCTGCATAGATCAGTGTCAAATAGGGTTGAATTGCTTCCATGTTTGTTCTCCTTCGAGCCGAAACCGCAAGCTAAACGACTCCCTCGCTTTCGCAAGCCCATTTTCATGATTGCTGTGATGGCTGATTCCACATCGCCGCCGGCTCACTATACTGCCACTGATTCGGGGTGGCGGGATGCAGGATGTAAATTTGTCTGGAAACGGCTTGGGACGTTCCAACAATCAATGGTTTCGGATGGCGCTGCTGCTGGTTCTGGCGGCGGGCTTGGTTGCGCTATTGGTGTCGGCTTGGCGCTTTCGAAACTCGCTGGAGCCCTTTGCGCTTATCCTCGGCGCCATGTTTGCGGCCTCCGGCCTACTTGCCATACTGGCTTGGATTGCAGGCATGCTACAATTTGCGGGCACAACCGCCGAACGGCCTTTCTTTGATGCCGTGGCAGATGCGATGGGCGACGCCACAGTGGTGACAGATTCAAAGGGGCGTGCGGTTTACGCAAACGCCGCATTTTTGAAGCTGGCTTCAAGGTCAGGCGCCTCAAGGCTGGTGGGCATGGACGTCTTGTTTTCGGGCTATCCGGATTTCGCAGAACCAATTTACCAATTGGCGCAAGCCGCTCAGGCGGGGAATGGCCTGCAGCGAGATGTTCGAGTGGCTGCCGGATCTTCAGTGCCCGGAGCCGATGTTGATAATTCGCGGTGGTTGCGAATTGCAGTATCACCTTTGGCCGGTGGGGGCCACGCGGGCTATTCACTTTGGCGCTTGATGGACATCACGGCTGACCGCCTTCACCAAGAGTCAGCATTTTCGCGTTTGCAGTTTATCATCACCTATCTCGATCATGCCCCCATGGGGTTTTTCTCGTCATTGCCAAATGGAAGGGTTGACTATGTCAACGCTACATTGGCCGATTGGCTGGGCATTGATCTCGTCGAAGCACAAGGTGGAAATTTGCAGCTGTCGGATGTTGTGGGCACAGACACAGCTGCATTGCTTGCATCGCTTGATCCGGTTGCCAATGGGTTTAGAACCGAGCGGTTTGCAGTGACCATGTCGTCTCGTAATTCAGGGCGGTTTAGCGCCGAAATTCTGCACCGGGCTGATTTTGACCGCGACGGAAAGGACCTTCCTAGCAGAAGCATGGTGTTGAAACGTGACGCTACGAACGCGCCAAGTGTAAATCAAGACACGAATGTTGCGCTGCAGCTTCTGGGCGCGGCCCTTCCCATAGGTTTTGCCCAGATTGACCGGACTTCCCAAATCCAGATGGCGAATGCCGTGTTTTTCTCCTTGTCGCCCAAGTTGAAATTGCAAGGCAACCTGCAACAAGCCTTCGCAGTGGGAAAGGCGGACCTGTTGCATGTCGCGGTCGCCTCAGCCTTCGCTGCGCCTGGACGTCGCGTTGAGCTGGATGCAATATTTGATACCGCCGAGCCACGCGCCATCAAACTGCATCTGGTCAAGCTGGAAGACGGCCTTGACCATCTATCAGTTTTTGCGCAAGACATGACGGAGAGTAAAGCTCTTGAAGTTCAGTTGGCGCAGAGCCAGAAAATGCAAGCTGTGGGTCAGCTTGCCAGCGGTATCGCGCATGACTTTAACAATGTTCTCACTCCGATAATCGGGTTTGCCGATCTGTTGTTGGCTAAAATGCGCCCCACAGATTCAGCTTTCAACGATGTCATGAGTATTAAACAGAATGCCAACCGTGCCGCAAACCTTGTGCGGCAACTTTTGGCTTTCTCGCGCAAACAAACCATGCAGCCAAAGGCGCATGCCTTGACAGAAGCCATGTCAGATCTTGGCAATCTTCTGGGGCGTGTACTTGGCGAAAAAGTTGAACTCGAAATCAACCACGGTCGCGATCTTGGACTGGTTATGGTGGATATTCACCAGTTCGAACAGGTTATCATTAATCTCGCCGTCAATGCCCGGGATGCCATGCCGCAAGGTGGCAAGCTGAATGTGCGGACTTATAATCTTGCAGCTGACCAGCTTAGAGACAACAAGCACGGTCTTCCGTCAGCCGACTATGTGGTGTGTGAGGTGACGGATACGGGAACGGGTATTCCTGCCGATATCGTTGAAAAAATCTGGGAACCATTCTTCTCTACTAAAGATGTGGGCAAGGGCACGGGCCTTGGACTGTCGATGGTCTATGGCATTATAAAGCAGACCGGCGGTTTCATTTTTTGCGACAGTGTGATTGGCAAGGGTACGACGTTCTCGATTTTCCTGCCGCGACATTATCCCGACAAGACCGCGTTGGCTGCCGCTGTGAAGGAAGAACCGGTCGCACCAAAGCGCGAAGACTTCACCGGGCGCGGCCGCATTCTGGTGGTGGAGGATGAAGACTCCGTGCGGGCCTTCGCGGTGCGCGCACTTCAATCGCGTGGCTACACGGTTGTTGAGGCCGACTCCGGAGAGGCCGGACTCGAAGTGATTGACAATGACAAGGACGGGTTTGAACTGATTCTCTCAGACGTTGTAATGCCGGAAATGGACGGCCCAACCATGCTGGCCGAAATTCGGAAACGGGGGAATTTAACCAGGTTCATCTTCATGTCCGGCTACGCCGAAGACGCGTTTGAACGCAACCTGGAGAACCCGAATGATTTTGGATTTCTGCAAAAACCGTTCTCGTTGAAACAGTTGCTGGAGAAGGTGAAAGACGGGATCGGTTAGAGTCCTCACGAGCAGATCGAAATTCGACGATACAATTTAAAGTGTTATATTCTTTATTTTTGTCATCATAAGTTGTAACTTCTTAACGAATCGCCTATAGATTGATTCCAATAGGGATTTTCGATCTGGGGTTAGGCGAATGACGACATCAAGATTAACTGGACTCTATTTGTGCTCAACAGCATTGGGCGGAGTGCAGCCAGTGCATGCGCCCGATGACGGCGGTCGTGCACCCACCCAAAAAACATCTTCCGCCTTTCGATTTGCGGCTTTGGAAGCACGCACGCTGTTTGATGCGGCGGGGGCTGAAGGCTTTCCAGTTGCGCAACATGCAGTTGATTTGCCAGAGGTTTACCA
>CAXTLE010000346.1:0-3430 GCA_964244855.1 uncultured Aestuariivirga sp.
TCTATCACCTTTAATCAAGAATCTAGATTCTTGATTCTTGATTATTTCTTCAGGACAGCGTCGATTCCGCCTGCGCCTTTTTTCCCCCGCGTCGGCCCGGTTGTTTTGTTAGCTGCTCTTGCAGGGCTTGGTCTTGGTGTTGGTCTGGCATTCCTGTTTGAAATCATGTCGCAGGCCGCCCGCATGAATGAGGCAGCTCTTGATGGGTCCCAGGAGCAGGCGCGAAGCCGCCATCCCGCCCGCGAGGCCATGCAGCGCCATGTCGATATTCCACAACTTGACATTCCCCTTCAGCCTGAAAACACAGTTGCCGCCACGCTACCCACCCAGCCTACACCTAAGAAAGTGGTGGATGCCCCAAACTTACCCATCACTTTAGCGAGTATTCCAGAAGCACGAACTGGCCTTGAGGCCAAGGCGCTAATGTCATCGCTTGCAACGGGTGGTTCCTTTCATAAAACACTGGGCCAGCTTTCCTTGCATCTGCGATCGCTGCGTGACAACGGTGGGTTCAAAGCCTGTGCAGTGGCCGGTGTGGGCGGCGGAAGCGAAGGGGCAGCACTCGCTCTATCGCTGGCACGCAACTTTGCTGACAATGGCCTCAAGACAATCCTGGTTGACATCGAGGCGCAACGCAACCTGATCCCTGATCTGATTGAACTGCCTCATGCGCCAGGATTAACGGAATTGCTCACCGGAACCTCTGACTTCAACAAGGCCATTCAGCGTGACCGCAGTTCAACACTGCAATTCATTCGACACGGAACCATGGATGTTGCGGCGGATGCGCAATTGCCTCTCCGCATGGAAGCGATCATCAAGACCTTGAGTGGCATCTATGATATCGTGATTTTGCATGCAGGCGAGGCGTCACCAGCCATGCTGCAACTCACCAAAGGCTGCAATACGGTGTTGTTGCATGCTCCAGCGCATCGCAAGAATGACGCCATTGCCGCGTTGCAGACGCTGAAATCAAAAGGTTTTGAGCATGTATATCTCATTCAGGTCGAAGGTGTACAACAGGCTGCAGCCTGAGTTTTCACGCACGGGCTTTTGTCCCCAGCACAATGCGCCGAAGGTTGAACAACAGGTTATTCAAGAAGCGGGTTTGTTTTGCGACGCGTTTCAGTTTTTCCCGAACCAGCATAGCAACTGCAACTGCAAGTCCTTTATACGATGATGCTCTCAGAATGAAGTAGAGCGGAATTTCGCGATCAGACCAATGTTCCTTGTAAGCCGTGTCTCCAGCGGAAAAATCGAGCGTGTGGCTGCCATCCTCGCAAAGTGCCTTGATCATGGCACGCAACGCATAGTCACCAGGTGAGTGTTTCCGCACTTCGCCAGCTGCCAGCGACGAAATCAAGGCCCAGTAGGTACCGTATTGATAGGCACCCAGCATGACAGCAACGATCTCGCCATCAAGCATCAAACGATAGGGCCGGAGGAATTGACCTTCCGGGCTCTGCGCTTGTGCAAGGTCAATGATAAATTTCTGCTCAAGCTCACTAAAAACATTATGAACGCCGATTTCCGCAAGTCTTGCTTTTTGTTGCGCCAACATCGTTACAATGGTTGTATTCCGTTCGGACTGTGTAGCCGGAAGATCAAACACAAGTTTGCCTGCGGCTTGCAACTTTTTGTCGCGCTTTCGAATGGATCTTCGCGATTCCGTTGACCTCTTCTGCTCCAGCAAAGCTTGATAATCCTGCGGCAAGTTCATGATATGACTATTGTTTGCGGCGTAAAAATTTTGAACTCTCAGCAGCGGATTGCGATAGTCGCCCACCATTTTCGGCAAATCAGCAAGACGCAACACATCATGTGGGGGCAGGGCGGCAATCACATTGCTGAAGTACATCTCAAACCACAGGTCGGCGTTGTTGGCGATGAACGCCTTATCGAAAATGCCAAAGCAATAAGCGCCTTGCGGTGCTGTGAGGGCTTCGATGATATGGACGCCTGCCTTCCACCGCGCCTGAAACGGCAGTAGGAACATGGGTTTCCCATAAATATTTTTGCCCACTACAATAACAGGCAAAATACCGCGTGACTTTCCTACCCGCTGCATCCAAGCATGGCACCATACGCTCGACTGGTAAACCGTAGAGACGGCCTCATTCTCAAGCGAAGTCCAGACGGATTTTACCTGGTCCATATCGGTGTAAACACACAAACGCAGTCCACCCAAAGTCACTCTGGCATTGGTGAGGCGTGTGTCAATATTCACCAGGGGCGCGTTCATGGGATGCTACGGTTCTTAACTTTCTTGCGTCATTTTGCGCCACACTGAGCGTACAGAGTTTAATCAGCAAAGATCATACCATGTCACGAACAACACTACTCACTGCTGGTTTTGAAGCCATTTTCCATAGCGGTGCTGCACGTTTGCTTGCGCCACGCTGGGGCGGTGCTGGAGTGATATTTTGCCTGCATCACGTTACACCCGGTGGCGGCTTTCAGGCCGGGTTTGCTCCCAACAGCAATCTTGAAATCACACCTGAGTTTTTGTCGGATATAATCACCCTGGTCAGGCAGAAGGGCTATGAGCCAATTTCAATGTCTGCTGCCATTGAACGATTAAGAATTGGCCGTTTCGACAGGCGGTTTGCCGTGTTCACCTTGGACGATGGCTACAAAGACAACCAGTTACATGCATTGCCTGTTTTTCAGAAACATCATTGCCCTTTCACGATTTATGTATCGCCTCGCATTGTTGAGGGCACATGTGAGCTATGGTGGCGGGGGCTTGAAGCGGTCATTGCCACAGCTTCACATCTGGATGTCAAATTTGGGGATCATGATTTTGCCTCAGAAGTCATGAGCGATGCGGCCAAATGGAAAGCATGGAAAACGCTTGCGCCAAAGCTGCAAGCCATGCCTGAAATGGCCCAGCGCGACACCATAAGAAAGCTGGCTGATCGCTATGACGTGGATTTACGTGCGATTTGCAGCAGGGCCGCCATGACTTGGCTGGAATTGCTAGATATAAGCGCAAACCCACTTGTAACGATCGGCGCCCATACTCTCAACCATTACAATCTCTCAAAATTACCGGAAGTGGACGCTCGATTTGAAATCATTGAGTCTGGTCGCATCATTGCTGCTCAACTTGCAAAGCCGGTTGAGCATTTCGCTTATCCCTATGGAAATCGGGATGCGGCTGGCCCCCGCGAATTTGGCATTGCTGCTGCGGCTGGTTACAGTTCATCCGTCGTCACCCGCCTCGGCACGCTCCAGCCGCATCATTCCCAACACTTGCAAGCTCTGCCACGGATCATGATTTCGGGACGATTCCAAAATACCCGGTACATTGAAGCGCTGATATCAGGAGTTCCCGGTCGTTTGGCAAACGGGTTAAAGCCGTTGAATGTGGACTAGAGCGTCAGATGGTCAAAGTGAATCGAAATTGATTCACAAATCAGTTTGAAGG
>CAXTLE010000347.1:0-3429 GCA_964244855.1 uncultured Aestuariivirga sp.
CACACCCAGCCCCGCTGATTGACATCGTGAAAGAGGCCCCGAGGGGGGCAAGGGCAGGCTGTTTGAGGCCCTGGTTGTATCCGGCTGAAACGCCTGTTGCGGGCCACGGTCGCGGCTTAACGATACCGCTGAAAAGCCGCTGAAACGGCCCGAAAGCGGGAACAAGCAGTTGCAACTGCGCCGGGAATATGGCTAAGTGTTAACCGGACGTTAAGGGGGACGGCGGTTTTGGGGACGAAGTTTGCTGGGCTGATTGCACTGGTGGCGCTACTTGTTGGCGGGCTTTGGTTTGGGTTGGTGAGCGCTGTCTCACACCGGATTGCGGTGCAGAGGTGCGCACTTTGAAACATCCTTTAACATGGATAGCTGGAATTGTAACAAGCGTGGGCTTACTGGGTTTTGATTGGTTCTACTTCACGGGCGTCGTTCGATTTGGTGGTGAAACTGCGCCGGGTGAATTTATCAAATTTTATCGTGTGAAAATTGACCTCACATTTGAAAAAGTTGAACCTATTACGCTTGACTATGTTGTGGCCTGCCGTGGAAGAACTAACAAGTTTATCGGAGACTCTGTATCGCGTTTTGTGCGCGTCCCCAGAGTTTATGGTGTGGCTACAAAGGCAGGTCACGGGATTATGACAGTAGCGCCAGACGTGTGCGGTCAAGACTTAAAAAAAGTTGTTCCTGATGATTTTCTGCCAGTGATGTTTTATGCCGATAAAGCAGGGGACATGAGTTTTTTCACTGCCTACCTGAGTGAGCAAGCTTACAATCAGAAATTCTCACACATGCAATTTCAAAGAGCCACGGTGACTGAAACCTCACGTGGCGACTATGAAAAATGGAAAAAAGAAAGCCCGCCCAACATTGTGCCGCAAGTAGAAGGGCCATGGTGGGCGGATGTTTTCAACAACGAATACTGGCAAAAAGAGGATTGGCGCTACGGGGATTTCGATAGAAATCCACGGAGTTTTGGTCGCATAGAATGTTCAAGTGTAGTGCGTCGTCCGGTTCCTGAATCACTGAGAGAGACACTTCGAAAAGCTTGGCCCGCCGACCATCCACGATATTGGGTGATGCCCGGTTCCGAATTTATTTCTGCAAATGACGTTGGTAGACCATTTCAATATGGTGTTCGACGTACGAACGGTGGTGGAACTCTTCACATCGATGAACTGCAAAACTTCGGGCCCAAGGAAATAGAACTCCGAATTCCCTTTTACAGAACAGTCTTATACCCCGATGCGACACCGAAAGATCCTATTCGCCGCATTGAGTATCGAGTGACAACCGCAGATGGCGCAGATCAAGGTTTTGCGTATTGTGTTCGCTATTGGGGCGGCGGCATAAAGTTCAACTATGATCGAAATGGCAAATTTGAGTTCATGTTAGACGATAAATTATTGGGTGAAGTTTCTTTCAATCCTGACTTCCCAATATCTCCGATGGCAAGTATTTTCGAGAGCGATCAATACCAATTGGCCGAAGACTATTATCCCTTTGAAGATGAATGGGCAGAAATGCGATGACAAGTTTGAAAGATTATATTGCTTACACTGCAATGTCGGAGGCAGTTTATGATCGTGATCCCCATGACCAAGCGTTGGGCGAAGAAGCATTAAAAGCTCTTGGAATCACAGCAACGAATATCCAGTTTCGCGACGATACAACAGGTTTTGCAGCACGCGTTTATGACTATAGCGGAAAGCATGTCGTCGTTTTTCGAGGAACAGACTTCAACGAGCCAGGTGGCGTTGATTTTCTGAACGCAAATGTTCAATTGGCGCTTGGATTTCAAGCCAATCAATGGACTAACGCGTTAACTTTTATTGATACGGTCAAAGCTACGTTTAGGTCAGGAGACTTCGTTTTCGCAGGCCATTCGCTGGGCGGTGGTTTGGCTGGCATGGCCGGGGCCATGTTCAACAAAGATACTTTTGTTGTTGCACCAGCGCCCTTCAAGGCAAGTACCCAGCAAAAGTGGTTCATCCCTGCGTTTGACTATACTTCACCAGATGGACATACATACTTTGGGCAGGCGCAACGCGATATATTGAATGGCGTCGGCAAACCAATGCAGCCTGTTGGTCCGGTTGGTCCGCAGCCGACTTTGGACCAATATAATCAAGCTGCCTTTGACGCCTATGTTGCCGCATACAATAAATATATTGCCGATATAGCATCTTATCCTGCAAGATTAGCAGCATGGGATGCGTCTTATGCGGGTGCACTCGCGGCAAAAAATGCAGCGGTAGATGCTGCAATTTCTGGGCATATTCATGCGTTTGGTATGATTGATGAGGTATTGCAACAACTGCCCGGGATTGTTGAAAGTGTAAATGCGATTCTAACCTTTTATTCCAACCCTGCTTTGGGTTTAGTGTCGAGTCTGATCGCGCAGACACTACAACGCGTCCTTACAGGAATAGGTGTCTATGATGCCGCGCATTTCAAAGCTGAAGAAATGAATTTCACTGTGGGTGGCGGTACGACCATTGCTGAAATTATTGCAAAACACCTCACACCACTGCACGAATTGGTAATGGCCTCGCAGCTGATTGGAAAATCCATAGGTGGGAGCGCAGGAATATTTACAAATGACGCTGATGTTAGAGTTGCATTTTTAACTGATAAAAATGTTACAGGTGCATTAAGTCATTCTGTTTACAATAACCCGGTCGTGTCTGCCGAACCTGGTGTAGCTGAGCGTGCGCTTTTCAATAGCATCAACGTTGACGGTAAAGGCGCACTCTACAATTATTACTACGAGTTGTTTAAAAATGTTGCTGCACAAGGTGCTGCGGGTGGGGGTATCAATCCGTCCAAAGCTGGCGGAACGATTCATGCCGGTGTTGTAAAGTTAGCTCTTGCGATTTTGCGCGATGCCACTCAAGACACAACTACAGTACAAGACGTTTTTGATAAGCTAAAGGTCAACACAAAATCAGGTGGGTTAGGTGCAGCATTTGCTGGTGCGGCAACACCTAACAGTGAGGTACCTTTTGCAGACAAGGTTGTTCTTGATCTTCGGGCCATTACTCAAAAAGAACGTAAGACTGGCGACCACACGGAGATGACCGGGTCGGGGATGGGAATGCATCCCGTCACCATCGACGAATTTGGCTACAAAGAAAAATCAGGCCGCGCTTTGGGTGTTTCCGATATTGATGCGCAAATCATCAAGGGCTTTGCGAATGATCTCGGCATAGGTGCAAGTTATCTCGCCGGCTTGATGATGCTTGATTATGAAAAAATCAAAGCAGGTGAGCAGGCTTTGCCGGAGTGGACAATTCTGGTGGCGCAGGGTGGTTCAGACACAAAGGGGTTTGAGCACAATGCCTTGACGTTCAAAAACTTTGGCACTCTGGATTATTCCACCTACGAGCATGTGATCATCGGCGGCGGCGGTGAAGACAAGATCACAGGTTC
>CAXTLE010000348.1:0-3421 GCA_964244855.1 uncultured Aestuariivirga sp.
GTCAATGGCAGGTTCAGCGCCCAATTCTGCCAAACGTTCGAGAACGCGGGCATATTCGCCAGCCAAGGCGTCAAAAGCTGCTGCCAGAAATGCGCCGGAGCCACAGGCAGGATCGAGAATGGTGAGGGCGCGAAGACTTTCCAGATATTCCAGCCAGAATTTGGTTTCCACCTCAGCACCGGGCCACAACGGTTCGTCGTCGGTTTTTGGCAGGGCGTCACGGCCTGTGTGGTGTTTGAGCAATGCGTTGAAGCGTTCGGCCAAGGTTTTGTTAATGGTGTGTTCGACGAGGAACCGCGCAATGTGATCGGGGGTATAGACAACGCCTTCTTTTTTGACCTTGCCGACTTCGGGTGCAGGTTTGCCCTCAGCTTCCGCCCGCAGCTTTTCCAGATCGGTGATGGACTGTTCGAAGATGCGGCCCAGAACCGTAACAGGCACTTCATTGCCGAAATCCCAGTTGCCCAGTTCTGCAATGGCGTCGGTCAAATGGTCCGGCAATGCCAAACTATCCAGTTTTGCATCCGGTGCAAACAGGCCGCCGTTATAGGCCCAGATATGCAGTGGCGGGCCGCTGCCCTTGTCGACGAATTTGAAGAGCTGCCGGAAATTGTTCCAGATGGGTTGCGGGTTGAAAGAGTTCTGCGCCGTGGCCGCTGTTTGCAGCAGCCGGGGTGGAAGCAGCCCGGTGCCGCCGCCAAAGGCCACAAACAAAATCCGGTCCAGCAGTTTTTGCACAGGCTCTATGGCCAGGCGGCGGTTCAGTTTGGGGCCATCCGCCGCGTTGGTGACATAGGCCAGAATTTGATCGCGCAATTTCTTGTACTGCGCATAGAGGTCATCAGTTACAGTTTTCAGGGCATTGTCAGTTGCCAACAACAACGCCTCGGTTTGCCCGCCCAGCAAGCGTTTGGCGTCAAGCAACATATGCAAGCGCCGCAATTCGTCCGGATCGTCAAGGCGTTTGAGATCAAACGTCTCATAACAGTCGCGCCCACGCCCAAAGCGATACAGCCTGATTTCGATGCAGTTTGACACGAGAACCCAGGACACACCGGGCGCGTCCATGGCGTAGCCCCAGGCTTGTTGCACCGGGCTTTGACCGCGACCGGGAACGATGGCATCGAGGTTTATAAATGAAGGCCCCTTCATTTCGAGGGGTGCGATCAGCTCATCGCCGTCCTTGTCAGAGAAATTGCCGATCGCTGCATCAGCAGAGCCGGTGCGAATGCCTTTTTCGATGTGCAACGAGAATATGCTGTCAGGGTCGTAGCGCGAATAGCCCAACACAGTCCCCAGGATTTTCGCATAGAAAATGTCGCGAACACTGGTTTCCTTTTGCTTGGCAAAACCTGCACTTTTGGCAATCCGCGCATAATCCTTGGCCGCAGCAAGTTGCTCTGGCGTTGGGTTGAAAGCCGAGACCTTGATGGCGTCCTGCAACACCCGTGGCGTGACCAATGGCACCCGCGCAACCTTGCGCGTCTGGCTCTTGGCAGGGCCAGAACCAGAACCGTGGGGCAGATCAACACCAGCTGAGAGGAAAAGGTCAGTCACGAATCCTTAATAGGGATAATCGCCGCTCGGGCCAACAAGCAAACATCGAGTGATAGCATTGACATCAATGATAGCAATGCTATCATTGATGTCATGGCCAGTATCACGATCCGCAATATTGATGACGAAACGAAATCACGCCTGAGCAGCCGGGCGATTCAGAATGGTCGTTCCATGGAGGAAGAGGTGCGCGTCATTTTGGCCAAAGCCGTCAATCCTGCTGGCCAGCGCAGGGGGCTGGGAACAGCCATCAACGCATTGTTCAAGGACATTGGCGGGGCTGATGATCTTCCCATCATGATGCGCCCGGCCAATCGTCCGCCACCGGATTTTGAAGATTGGTAGCGCTTGATACCAATGTTCTTGCTGAACTCACGCGACTTGCTCCTTCGCCTGAAGTTGTGGCTTGGGTTGATCAGTTTGACGCGGCAGATATTTTTGTTGCTGCCATTTCCAAAGCTGAAGTGAAATTTGGATTGGAAACTATGCCCGAAGGCAAAAGGCAGCGTGAATTGGCGGAAAAATATGAACGGCTTTTCACTACGCTTTTGTTTCGCAGGGTGCTGCCGTTTGATGATCAGTGCACAGGAACTTTCGCGCGATTTGCCGCGAGTGCTGAAAAGCGGGGGCAGGGCATGTCAACTGCTGACTTGCAAATTGCCGCCACCGCCTATTGCTTCCACGCTTCCGTTGCCACCCGCAACGTCAAGGACTTCGACCACGAGGGCTTGCGCGTTATTAATCCGTGGACGGATTAACCGTAGCGCTGCTTCACATGTGCGATGAAATATTTCGCGTTCAGCGGTTCACCGGTGGCTTGCTTCATCAGGTCCGGTGTTGAAGCCGTTGATGCCTTTTGCCAAATGTTCTTGCGCCGCCATTCTGTGGTGAATGTGAAGTCGCCTTTTGCGATGTCTTCGTTGGCACTCGGGTGTTCGCGGATGATCGCGGCCCACTGTTGTGCGGCCATCATTGCGCCAAGTGTGTAGCTTGGGAAATAGCCAAAGGCACCTGATGGCCAGTGCACGTCCTGCATCGGGCCGTCTTTCATGTTTTCTTTGGTTGAGAGGTTCAGGTATTGAGTCATCTTCTGGTCCCAAGCCTCTGGAATATCGGCGGGTTTTAGTGCGCCGCTGACGAGGTCCTGTTCCAGTTCGAAGCGCAGGATGACGTGCATGGGGTAGGTGACTTCGTCGGCGTCGACGCGGATGAGGCCGGGTTTGACCAGGTGGACGTGTGCCAGCAAATCCGGTTTCGTCCAGTCTTCGCCGAAGTGTTTTTTCAGCAGCGGCAAGGCCCAGTCCCAGAAGGCGGGGTTGCGGCCGATTTGCTTTTCCACGAACAGGCTTTGGCTTTCATGCATGGCCATGCCGCGGGCTGCCCCGCTCGGCCAATGGCCCCAGTTTTTCGGCAGGCCTTGTTCGTAAAGACCGTGACCCGTTTCGTGCATAATGCCCATGAGGGCCGAGAGGAATTCGTCGGTGCGGTAGCGCGTGGTCATACGAACGTCGGTGGGAACGCCGCCGCAGAAGGGGTGGTGGGAAATGTCGAGGCGGCCATGATTGAAGTCAAAGCCGAGGGCTTGCATGACTTCGAGGCCAAGGGCTTTTTGTGCGTCGATGGAATAGTGCGCGGCCAAGGGTTTCAGGGTTTTGGAATTCTGCTTTTCCACGGCGACGGGGATGAAGTCTTTCAGGAAGGCTTTGAGATCACTGAAGACGGGTGCGATGTCGGCGACGCGGGCACCGGGATCATATTGTTCAGCTAGTGCGTCATAGGGGGACAGCTTCAAGGCGTCGGCGCGCAAGTGGGCTTCCTCGCGCATGGTGTCGATGACGGCGGAGAAGGCGGGGAGGAAGGTTTT
>CAXTLE010000349.1:0-3420 GCA_964244855.1 uncultured Aestuariivirga sp.
AAACGAAAAACCGCCCAAGGCTTGGCCCCATCAATTTGCGCCGCACGATAATAGTCCTGGGGTATCGCGTTCAAACCCGCATAGGGCAGCAGGATCGCTTGCTGAGCCAAACGCGTCAATGCCAAATGCGGCACGAATTAAAATGCGCCCGCAATATGTATGATAGCACTGCTACCAAATTCTATGTTTTCAACCTATATCCCGTCTTGAATATCCACATCACTGCCGCCAGACACACCGACAGGAAAAACAGCGTCGCCAATACGCTGATGCGAACATCCACGTCCGCCACTTCATTGAAGCTCCAGCGAAAACCCGAAACCAGATAAACCACTGGATTGAAGTGCGAAATCATCTGCCACACCGGTGGCAAAACCTTGATCGAATAAAAACTACCTCCGAGAAAGGTCAGGGGCGTGATGATGAGCAAGGGTATGACTTGAAGTTTGTCAAAGCCATCCGCCCACAAGCCGATGATGAAACCAAGCAAGCTGAAAGTGATGGCAGTCAGCAACAAGAAGGTCACCATCCAAAACGGATGCCGGATTTCGAGTGGCACGAAGAACCATGATGTAACGAGTATGATCACAGCGATCAACAGCGACTTCGCGGCAGCGGCTCCCACAAAACCCAGTACCATTTCGACAGCAGAAATAGGAGCTGCGAGAAATTCATAAATCGTCCCTGAAAAACGCGGGAAGTAAATGCCGAAAGAGGCGTTGGATATGGATTGAGTCAAGAGTGACAGCATGATGAGGCCCGGCACGATGAAGGCACCATAGGCCACGCCTTCAACCTGCTGAATGCGCGAACCAATGGCAGCACCGAAGACAACAAAGTACAACACCGTCGAAATGACAGGAGAGATCAAGCTCTGCCCGATGGTGCGAAAAAAGCGCTTCATTTCGTACAAGAAAATGGTTTGAACAGCGCGCCAGTTCATTGTGTCACCAGCCCCATGAAAATATCTTCGAGCGAGGATTGCTCCGTGTGCAGGTCTTTGTAGTCAAGCTTGGCCGTGGCGAGGTCTTTCATCAAAGCCGAAATCGTGCCTTTGTCATTGCGGGTATCATAAACATACAACAGCACCCTGCCCTCGTCTTTCAGTTCAAGACCATATTTGGCCAGTGATTTCGGAATTATTTTAAGCGGTTTCAGCAAATCCAGCGTCAGTTTCTTTTTGCCAAGCTTTTGCATCAACACGGCCTTGTCCTCGATCAGCACAAGTCCGCCCTTGTTGATGACGCCCACACGATCGGCCAGCTCCTCCGCTTCTTCAATGTAATGTGTGGTCAGGATCACCGTCACACCATCATCGCGAAGGCCACGCACAACATTCCATAAATCCTGCCGGAGCCCAACGTCCACGCCAGCCGTTGGCTCGTCCAGAAACAGAATGCGGGGTTCATGGGCGAGAGCCTTTGCAATGAGCACGCGTCGCTTCATTCCTCCCGACAAGGCAACAATCTTTGCATCCCGCTTATCCCAGAGCGACAGCTTTTTCAGGATCGATTCGATATAGGCAGGATCTGAATCCTTGCCGTAGAGATGGCGGCTGAAATTCACCGTATCCCAAACAGTTTCAAAAATCGATAGATGCAACTCTTGCGGCACCAATCCGATCAACGTTCGCGCTGCACGGAAGTCGGTCACGTTATCATGGCCATCGACAGTGACAGCACCAGACGACTTGTTGACGATGCCACAGACGATGGAAATCAGCGTGGTCTTGCCAGCACCATTTGGCCCCAACAAACCCAGGATTTCGCCGCGTTTTATGTCAAATGACACGTCTTTGAGCGCCACCAGTCCGGAGGCGTAGGTCTTGGAGAGATTTTGTATCGAAATGATTGATGTCATATCCGACACATATCACAGTAGGATTAAAAAGTCAAGGACTTTTTTCCATTTCTTCCTTCAAAACTTCCAGTTCAAGCCATTTTTCTTCTGCTGCTGACAGTTCCTGGGCCGCTGCGGCATGGCGCAAAGAGGCCTTGTCGAAAGCTTTGGGATCACGCGTAAACAGGTTGGCATCACCAAGTTTTATCTCAAGCGATTTCAATTCGGCTGTCAGTGCCTTCATGGTTGCAGGCAGGGTTTCAAGTGCATGTTTGTCCTTGAAGGTCATTTTACGCTTGGCTTGCGTTTCAATGGATTTTTCAGCTACGGCCTGAATCTTGGCGGCTGCTTTTTCAGCCTTGCGCTGGGTAATTCCCAAGCCGCGCTGCGCAACCATGTCGGAATAGCCGCCAGCATATTCAACCCACTTGCCGTCGTCTTCGTGCATCAACACCGACGAAGCTACGCGATCAAGAAAATCACGGTCATGCGACACCACGATGACGGTTCCCGGATAATCCGCCAACATTTCCTGCAGCAAATCCAGCGTTTCCAAATCAAGGTCGTTTGTAGGTTCGTCAAGGACCAGCACATTCGAGGGTCTGGCCAACTCGCGCGCCAAAATCAAACGTGCTCTTTCTCCACCTGACAAGACCGATACAGGCGTTCTAGCCTGTTCGGGCCGAAACAGAAAATCCTTCATATAGGTCATCACATGTTTGACCTCGCCATTGATGGTAACTGACGATCCCCTGCCCCCGGTGATCACGTCAGCCAGCAAATCGTCAGGCTTCAGGCTGCCACGATTTTGATCAAGGGTGACGATGTTGAGATTGGTGCCGAGCTTCACTTTTCCGGAGTCGGGTTCCAGTTGCCCGGTAATCAACTTGATCAGCGTCGTCTTGCCAGCACCATTGGGGCCCACCAATGCCAGTCGATTCCCCCGCAACACCAACAGATCGAGATTGTTCACAATCGTCCGTGTACCGAATGATTTTGACAGCTTGGTCACCTCCGCAACCAGCTTGCCCGAAAGGTTCGCATCAGACACAGTAAGCTTCACCGTGCCCTGCTTGCCCACATGTTCCTTCTGCTGTGTGCGCAAACTGCCGAGCAAAGCCACACGCCGCATGTTGCGCTTGCGCCGTGCTGTCACGCCATAGCGCATCCAGTGTTCTTCGCGGGCGATGCTTTGCGCCAGCAAGGCCTGTTCGCGCTCTTCGGCTTCCAGAACCTGGTCACGCCATTCCTCGAAATCCACGAAGCCCCGGTCCATGCGCCGGGTTTGCCCACGATCTATCCAGACGGTGCGATTGGACAAGGCTTCCATAAAACGGCGGTCATGGCTGATCAGGATCAGCGCGCCGCGCAGGGCCTTGAGTTCAGCTTCCAGCCATTCAATGGCGGGCAAGTCCAAGTGATTGGTGGGTTCGTCGAGCAAGAGAATATCAGGGTCGGACGCGAGTGCCCGCGCCAATGCCGCACGGCGCATTTCACCGCCTGAAAGCCGTGACGGCTCTTCGTCTCCAGTTAATCCCAATTCACGCAGATAATGCTGCGCCCGCCAATGGTCACCCATCG
>CAXTLE010000350.1:0-3404 GCA_964244855.1 uncultured Aestuariivirga sp.
ATGAGATGAAACGCTCAGGTGCGAAGAAGGGTCTCACAACGCTCTGCATCGGCGGTGGTATGGGCATTGCCATGTGTGTGGAGCGGTAGCGGTTTAGTTTGCCGATAAGCGAGATAATACTTCTGCTCCAATACGACTGTGATGCGGGAAATTCGCTGAACTGTGAAGGCGGTTACATTCAATCGCGCAAACTCGCGCGTAATTTCTCTGCGAGAGGTGTCGTCAGCCCCCGAGCCAGGCTCACTAATTCGTGTGACTTTTCAGAAGCTTTGCATGGTTCGATTTTCGTTTTAAATCTCAGGAGAGTGTAACAATCGATTGACTTGCTATGCACTCTTGATTTTCGATTTTGTTCTGACAGGTGGCTGACCGCAGGAAAAGTTCGAATGCCCGGAAAAACAGTTCATAAAGCGCCAGGTATGCCATCAAGTGCGACAATCGATGGGCTTTCTATTCTCGAAAGTGATTCACTTAAACGATTGATCCGAGAGGAGATCAAGCTCAGTCAGGAGCCGATCTGGAAGCAGTTCACAAACTGGCAATTCTACACAGGGGCGGCGTTCGTATTCGCTGCTCTGACCAGCATATTCAGTTGGGATTACTTGAGCAGACCATTGGCAGGAATGGCAAATAGTTTCCTCGGAACGCAAAAACTTATTGAAGATGGTGTCTACAAGGGCACGTTGAGATCTTTACGCACCAGTTATAACTTTACTGGCTTCGTCGGAGATGGCTGGGATTACGAATTCGATAAAGGCATGAAGTGCGAAGAAAATTTGGTGATGGACGCATTTAATCAGAAAAAATTTGATGGATGCCCAGTATTTGTTTCAAGAAGCGATGATCAAATAAGTATTCCTATTACACCAATGCCGGGTCAATATGTTCATCTTGAGGTTTATCTAGCTCAAAAGACAGGTAAATTTCAGTTGGAAAAAAATTGCAGTTCAGACGTTAAAAGCAAAGTCAACCGCTGCGTCCAATTTCAAGAACAACGAGAACCACAAATTGACGACCTCGTGGCAAAGGTTGATGGCGTTCCACTCATATTTTCCGCAGGCACGCAATCATTCGCAATTCCTTCAATGTCGGATGTGATGTTGTTTTCTCATTTTCGGGCGCGGCAGAAACTTGTTGTCGATCAATCCAAACCAATTAGCCGCATAGCTGAAATCACATTCCAGCCTATGCCAAATAAGGAGAGAATTTCTCTGTTTACGCTCGTCATTGTTGCGACTGTGACCTACGAGAAAGATTACGATGCAATGACACCGACCCGTTTTGAGTTCGCCACAAAGGAGGAATCAAATTGAAAACTCAACTTCGCAAGTGGCCCAAGTATATTCCCACAACATCGACCATGCTTGGCTCTGTACTCATTTGCTGTTTCGCAAGTACCGGAACAGCTCGCTGCGAGACTTATCGTGTTGATTTGCAACGTAGTGAAATTATTGGCGGGGTGGCCGTGGCGTTTTCTGGTTACGTTGATTATGATATTGCTCTTCAGACCTGCACACCCGCGCCCTTTCGGCTTGTGGCTTATCTTGACAGTCTTTCGCTACAGTTGGCTCAAATCGTCCGTTCGTCAGGCGTCGAGCGCGACGAAGAATGTGGCGACAAACTTTCAATTGGTGGAGGATGGATAGCTGCAGAGGACGGCCAGTTGCACGTCAAAGTGGACGGCCACGTTGGCCGTCAGGAATGCATTAAAACACAAGTTCCCGAATTTAAGGGTCTCAAGATTACAATGAAGAACCGTGTCGTTGCATCAAATAGCTTCGAGACGAATGCGAGCATCGAGGCTTGGTTTACTCCAAAGTTGAACAACAACTCATTGGCAATGCAGCGCAATGCAGTGAATTTGAATGTCTCCAATGACATTTACAGAAATCTACTCGATCTTTTCGACGGAGACGATCGAATCAAGTCTAAGATATCCGAATCCATTGACGGGGCGTTGCGCGACCCTAAGGCCGCACTGAAACTGCCAGAAAGTTTGGTGGGGTTCGAACTTGCGTTCGACACGGTCAGCGCTGAAGCTATCGAAGGCAAACCTGCACTTGTTTTGACAGGTACGACGACACGGAAGCAAACACTTTTCGGGACCTTCTTGGGTTATCTTGGAACTGCAACAGGCAGGGCTGCGCCGGAATCACCCTCATGCCAATAGCGAACCTGAGAAAGCTGTGGCTCGTGTTTGCAACGGCCGCTGTTGCTTTTGCCATTAATTTTGTTGGAATCACCCAAGGTTGGCCATTTAGTATCGGTATGGGACTATTCACAGATATCAAACTCAAAGAAATGACTGCCAATGAGGCTGCGGTCTTGGGTTTGGCAGCCACGCTCATTCTCTTTTGCGTCGCCGCCAAGTTAGCCGTGACGCATGCAGAGCGTACATCTGGCAGCGCGGAGTCGCGATTTCCATTCAGACTCTTGGACACCCGTCCAGACACAAAGGACGGCAGACTTATACAGAAGTTTGCGGCGGCATTGTTTTTTGCTTGGCCTTTTTGGGCGATTGCGCATTTTTGGCGTTATGTGTGGAGTGCAGATTTGTGTTACGGTGTTGGCGGCTTCAAGTTAGGCCCTCACACGTTCTGGGAATGGATTAGACTTGCCCCAGATAACGTCAGGCTGTGGGGATTTTGGGACAATCGCTTTCGCTTGGCAGCGGGTACTTGCGAACACACCGGAATTACCTTCGAGCCTGCCTTGCAACCACTGCTGACCGGGGCTTTGACGATTCTCGCGATATACTTATCTGTCAGGCTCCTGTTTATTTTAAAAAGTGCGATACCTCGCAATACTTCTTGACAACGTGGCGCATGAGCAACGACGGTATACAAACAGCGGCAGCGAGGGCTTTGCAATGTGTGAGGAGCGTAATTAGATCCTTATTTCAAGCTGCTGCCACCATCCGCCGTGGCAGCTTTTGAATAACTTTACCCGCTTCAATTTCCGCCACCCGCAAACCATGGACGCTTTGCAGATTGAGCCAGAACAGAGGACTCAGCCGAAACTAGTGCCCAAGACGCAAAGCAGTATCGCCCGTAACGCCGCGCTTGCCCTTGACGATTTGCGTGATGCGGTTAGCAGGAACTTTGACCTTGCGCACCAGTTCGGTTGCCGTGACGCCGAGTTCCAGAAGTTCGTCGCCTAGAATTTCGCCAGGGTGGATTGCGGGTCGCGCCATGATCTCTTCTCTCCTAGTGGTGGTCGTCAACAATTTCGGTATTCAGCGGACCAAGAGTGTTCCTTCACTGATCAAAGCACAGACGCCATTTCTCATTGTACTCGATTGATAGTCAATCAACCCTTGTCAGACGGCTTGCTTTCGGACCACACGGTGCGGTTAACACCTCCTTAAATCCCTGTACCTAATTTGGATGGACTTCAAATCGGGG
>CAXTLE010000351.1:0-3401 GCA_964244855.1 uncultured Aestuariivirga sp.
AACTTTATGACAGTGCCGGTGTTTATAAATTGCCGTAAACGCTTCAGCGGTCGCTGGATGCTGTAATGTTGCTCATTTTCTTGCTGGCTTTGATATTGGCTTTGGTGCTGTTGTTTACAGCTCTGCGCTTCGTTTATCGTCCACCTTCACAATCAGGTCGCGTTGATACAACCGCATTACCCCCAAGGCCTGACTGTTCGTTGCTTAAAAAGCTTGGTGACATCGGCAACCATCGTCAAAGCAACAGCGGTATTCATATTCTCGATAATGGTTCAGAAGCATTTGCGGCACGGCGCGGTTTGTTGCGTCTGGCTGAAACCAGCATCGACGCGCAATATTACATGTGGCATGCCGATCTCACGGGGTATTTGTTGTTGCAGGAAGTATTGGTTGCAGCGGAGCGCGGTGTGCGTGTGCGATTGTTGCTTGATGACAATACCACAGCAGGAACTGATGACATTCTGCTTGCTGTCAACAGTCACGCCAACATTGAGGTGCGGTTGTTCAATCCCTTCATGCTGCGAAAGCCCAGAACACCCAGCTATCTCTTCGATCTGCGCCGCGTCAACCGCCGGATGCATAACAAGTCGCTGACTGTGGATGGTGTCGCCAGCATTGTTGGCGGTCGCAATATTGGCGATGAATATTTCAACGCCCATGCCGAATTTGAATTTGCCGACATGGATGTGCTCACTGTGGGTGCGGTTGTTCCGCAAATCGCAAAATCCTTTGATGCCTATTGGAACAGCAAGTCGGCTTATCCGTTGGATCAAGTTCTCAGGGTGAGTGGAAAAACAACATTGGAACATCTCCAGCAGGGCTTTCAGGAACTTGCGGATTCGGAAAACGCCATGCGCTACATGCAGCATGTGACCACAACGCCCTTGGTTGCTTCTGGCGGCCACGTGGATTTTGAATGGGTCCCGGTGGAACTGGTTGTTGATGATCCGGCCAAGGGGCAGGGTGATATACCCAAGCGCAAGCTGTTGTTTTCGAGCCTCGAGAAAAAACTGGGATTGGTCGAGCGAAGTGTGGATGTCGCATCGGCCTATTTCGTGCCGGGCCGTATTGGCTCGGTCTATCTCAGCCGCGCTGCCAGAACCGGAAAAACCGTTCGTGTGTTGACGAATTCACTTGCATCCAATGATGTGATTCCTGTTCATGCCGGATATGCACGCTACCGGAAGCGTCTGCTTCGCAATGGTGTTTCGTTGCACGAACTGCGCCGCGCCCGCGAAGACGCGCCTGTCAGGCGAAGTGGAAAGAGAAAACTACCGCGTTTTGGAGCATCAAATTCGAGCCTGCATGCCAAAATGTTTGTGCTGGATGAATGCCGTGTCTTCATTGGCTCACTGAATTTTGATCCGCGCTCGCTCTACCTGAATTGCGAAATGGGATTGATGATTGACAGTGCAAAACTCGGCTCACATATCGCGCGCCAAATGGACCGTCTGATCAAAGGCCAAACCTACACACCTTTTCTTGAAGTCGGCAATCGCCTGAGCTGGCGCGATACTGATGGCACTGTCTACAAACATGAACCGGGCTCCACAGCGCGACAGCGTGTCATGGCGTGGGTGATCAGTTGGTTGCCGGTGGAATGGCTGCTTTAGATGATCCGCATCGCCTCTTATAATATCCACAAATGCGTTGGCACCGATCGTCGTCGTGACCCGCAACGCATCATTGACGTTCTGGCCGAAATCAACGCCGATGTGGTGGCGTTGCAGGAAGCTGACCTGCGTTTTGGCGAACGTGATGGTTTGCTGGATCTTGATCAACTGCATGATCGCCTGGGCCTTGTGCCCGTGCCTGTCACAGGGGCGGTGAAGAACCACGGCTGGCATGGCAATGTGGTGCTGGTGCGCGAGGCTGCCGTTCATCACACGCATCAACTGGTTTTGCCGGGCGTCGAGCCGCGTGGCGCACTCGTGGTGGATATGGAGTCAAAGTCGCTGCATCTCCGTGTCATCGCCACGCATTTTGGTTTGCTGAAACGCTCGCGGGCGCAACAGGTTGATGCCGTGTTGCAGGCAGCACAGAGCGCAGGTGAGCGCACCGTGTTGTTGATGGGCGACCTCAATGAATGGCGCATCGGCAAGCGCTCTGGTCTCTCTGGCTTGCAACCGATTTTCGGCAGCTTTGAAGCCTTCGTACCCAGCTTCCCGTCGCGCTATCCGCTGTTGGCGCTGGACCGTATTTTATGCAGCCCGCGCAGAATGTTGAAGAACATCACGGTGCATTCAACGCCGTTGTCGCGGAAGGCATCGGATCATTTGCCGATTATGGCTGAGCTGGCAACAGCGGCTGCAACGACGATGTAACGCGCCAGTTTTCCTGCACCTACAATCATGACAAATATCCAGAGCCGTTCTTTCAGCACGCCCGCGATGACCGTGAAGGCGTCACCCACAATCGGTAGCCATGAGAAGAACAGGCACCAGCGGCCATAGCGGGTGTAGTAGTATTTGGCTTTCTCGAGTTGGGCGGGGGTGGCCGGGAACCAGCGCCGGTTTTGAAAGCGCTCAATGTATAGACCCAGCGCCCAGTTGACGACGGCACCCAAGGTGTTGCCAATGGTGGCGACGGTGAGAAGTGCCCACCATGGTTTGTCCGAAAGCGCCAGCAGACCTGCAAGCACCGCTTCGGACTGCACCGGCAGAAGTGTGGCCGCGAGGAAGGCGATGGCAAAAAGGCTTGCGTAGGTGAGGATGGAGGTCACACTATTTTCTCCCTCGGCGCCTTCGCCGGGGGAGTACCCCGAAGGGGGGAGGGGGTGTGTCCGCGAGTCGGATTGAAAGTCATTCCAACCCAACCACCCCATCCCCGCTTCGCGGTACTTCCCCATCCATGCAAGGGCATGGACGAGGAAGAAAATTGCCTACCCCTCAATCTTCGAAAAATCCGCAACCTCAGCCACTGCTTCCCGAATGCGGTTCAACAGTCGCAAACGGTTCTCGCGGTAATCCCGGTTCGGATCATTCACAGTCACATTGTCAAGAAACGCATCCACAGGCCCCCGCAATTTCGCAATCGCCCGCATGGTGGCTTCGAAGTCTTCTTCTGCCAGCGCCTTGTGCGCAAGCGCCGAAGCCGCTTCCACAGCCCGGTGCAAATCCTTCTCCTCGCCCTTGACGAGAATGGACTGGTCCACCTTCCCCGAAATCGCCTTGCCGTCTTTTTTCTCTTCGGCCTTCACAATATTGGTGGCGCGTTTCACACCAGCGAGAAGGTTTTTGCCATCATCGGTTTCAAGGAATTTCGACAGGGCTTCGACACGGCGGACAATCATCAAAAGATCATCCTGCCCACCGAGGGCGAACACAGCGTCGATCAAATCGTGACGGGCGCCTTGGGCTTGGGGGTAGACTTTTAATCGGTCGGCGACGAAAGAAAGCAAA
>CAXTLE010000352.1:0-3398 GCA_964244855.1 uncultured Aestuariivirga sp.
CCGTTCCCGAGTCCCATGTCAGCGGTGGTCGCTTGGACTGCGACAGTGTGCTGGATTCTTGGTGGCCTCTTCGCATTGGTGGTTGCGGCTTCACTTGGCCAAATTGCGTCGGCCTATCCAACAGCGGGTTCGCTCTATCACTGGTCTTCCATTCTCGGTGGAAAATTCTGGGGCTGGCTCACGGCATGGACCAATCTGCTGGGACTGCTGTTTGTTATTCCGGCGGTGAACGTCATTCTCTACACCTTCATCCGGGACTTGTTTTTCTCCGGCATGTTGGGTTGGGACATTTCAACCTGGACCAATACCACCATGTTCATCTGGGTGGCTGCGATTACGGTTGCGCAATGCGCCCTCAATCACTTCGGTATCAAGCTTACAACCATGTTGACGGATTTTGCCGGATATCTGATTTTTGCTATCACCATCCTGTTGACGATCCTGCTGTTTTCGAAAGTTCAAAGCTTTGACTTCGGCAAGGCCTTCGCCTTTGTGAACACCACGGGTCCTGCAGGCGGTGGTGTTGCACCACAATATGGTGCCTTCATCGCGATCCTGATGGGATTTCTCTATCCGCTCTTCACCATCACCGGTTTTGATGCTTCGGCTCATACATCGGAAGAAACCAAGGACGCGCAAAACACAGTGCACAAGGGTATGCTGACCTCGGTCTTCTGGTCCCTCGTGTTTGGCTTTGTGATGGCGCTTGGCATGGTTCTGGCGCTGCCTTCGGTTTACACCGTGTTGGCTGCTGATCCTGCTCAAACCGCAGTGTCAAAAGAAATCATGGCAACACTTGCTGCGATTCCGGGCGGCCCGTCACCAGCTGACATGGCCATTCTGGGCTGGGGTTCTTTCGCCACATTGTTCAATGTGTTGATTGCGCCTTCCTTCCTTGGCAAGATTTGCGCCATCGGCATCATCATCGCCAATTTCTTCTGCGCCTTGTCTGCCGTCACTTCAACATCGCGCATGATCTATGCCTTCGCGCGCGACGGCGGCATGCCGAAGTTTCTCGCTTCGGTGAACGCACAATATCGCACTCCGGTGGCTGCAATCTGGTTCACCGGCGTGATTACCTTCCTGTTGGTCGTGATCACCACACCACTCAACGCCTTTGCCGCCCTGTCTACGGGCTGCGCCATGTATCTCTACATGTCCTACGGCATGCCGGTGGTTGCTGGAATGTTGGCAGAAGGCAAGACCTGGACGAAGTTCGGCAATTTCCGTCTTGGCGGATTGTCGAAGCTGTTTGCCGTGATCGTGATCTTGGGAACAATCGGCATCATCATCGGCGGACATGCCTTCGTTCCGTCAGCCGGTGAATTCGGCAAGGCCGGTTTCGTGCCGGGCCTGATCTGGTACACGATTGGTTTCTATCTGATCTTGATCATCGTGTGGTTTGCCTTTGAAGGCAAGCGCTTCCAAGGGCCACCAATTGGCGATGAAGCGATCAAACGGCGTCAGGCAATCATTGCGTCCCAAGAGGCCGCTCTCGCAAAGGGCTAAGGCTTAACACCAAAATCAGAAAGGGCGGCCCTCCATGGCCGCCCTTTCTTTTGTGGGGCTTAGGCTGCCTGGGCGAGGTCGTCCCCACTCGCCGTGACGCCAGCTGCTCCCACCAGACCCTCGGCACCGTCCAAAGCCCCCGGGGTCAATTCCAATCCTAGAAAACGTGCGCGATCCACCGGGCCTGGCAAATGCAGGTTGCGGGTCAGTGCCACGTCAAAGCCGAAGCGGCTGTAATAAGGCGCGTCACCCACCAGCAGCACTGAGCCATGGCCGAGCACGCGTGCAGTCGCCAAGGCGTGGTCCATCAGTTTGCGGCCAATGCCCTTGTTCTGGTGACGGCAATCGACGGCCAGTGGTCCCAACAACAGGGATGGTCCGGCTGAGCCTGCGATAATGCTCCACAGACGCAGAGTGCCGATGACTTTGCCTTTTTCCGAAAGGGCCGTGAAGGCCAGTCCGTCCGCTGGCAAACGGCCTTCACGCAGGCGCTCTGAGGTTTTGCGGACACGCGTCTTGCCAAAGGCCTTGTCCAAAAGGGCTTCGCGGGATGCGATGTCAGAGGCAATTTCGGTGCGGATGGAAATGGTCATGGTAGTCCTTTCAAGGCCTTCCCTCTCCCTTTACGGGAGAGGGTGCCGAGCGCATGCGAGGCGGGTGAGGGATGTGACAGGTGTTTGGACAGCCCTCACCCGTCAGCCTTCGGCTGACACCCTCTCCGGCAAGCGGAGAGGGAAGGTTTGGGCCGTCGCGTTAAATCACAAACGACTTGAGCGGCGGGAAGCCGTTGAAGGCGACTGCCGAATAGGTCGTGGTGTAGGCACCACAGGCTTCGATCAGCACTTCATCGCCAACGCTCAACGTGATCGGCAGCGGGTATGGTGTCTTTTCGTAGAGCACATCGGCCGAGTCACAGGTGGGCCCAGCGATGATGCAGGGCTCCATGGCGTCGCCGTCTCTCGCAGTTACGATCGGATAGCGAATGGCTTCGTCCATGGTTTCGGCGAGGCCGCCGAATTTGCCGATGTCGAGATAGACCCAGCGCACGTTGTCGTTCACGTGCTTTTTCGAAATCAACACGACTTCTGACTTGATGACGCCGGCATTGCCCACCATGCCACGACCGGGCTCAATGATGGTTTCCGGAATGGCGTTGCCGAAATGTTTGGCAAGCGCGTCGTGAATGGCGTTGGCATATTGGTTGGTGCCGGGAACAGCTTTCAGATATTTCGTCGGGAAGCCGCCGCCGAGGTTGATCATTTGCAGGGTAATGCCATGGCTGAGCATGCGATCAAAAATCGCCTTGGCTTCGCCAACGGCCTGATCCCAGGCGCCAAGGCGGGTTTGCTGCGAACCCACATGGAAGGAAATGCCATAGGCTTTCAGGCCCAATTTGTGGGCATGTAGCAACACGTCTTCAGCCATGGAAGGCTCGCAGCCGAACTTGCGTGACAGCGGCCATTCAGCGCCAGCGCCGTCAGCGAGGATACGGCAGAATACGGAAGCACCAGGAGCGGCACGGGCAACCTTTTCAACTTCTTCATCGGAGTCGACGGCGAAGAGCTGAATGCCAAGCGCATGGGCTTTCGCAATGTCGCGCTCTTTCTTGATGGTGTTGCCAAAGGAGATACGGTCTGGCGTGGCACCTGCAGCGAGTGCCATTTCAACTTCAACCACCGAGGCTGTGTCAAAGCACGAGCCAAGCGATGCCAGGAGCGAGAGAATTTCAGGTGCAGGGTTTGCCTTCACCGCATAAAAAATGCGGGTACCCGGCATTGTGCGGGCGAATGCTTCGTAGTTGTCGCGCACGACGTCGAGATCGAGCACGAGGCATGGGCCTTCGGGCTGTTCACGTCGGATGAAGTCGATGATTTTTGCCGTTGCCATGA
>CAXTLE010000353.1:0-3396 GCA_964244855.1 uncultured Aestuariivirga sp.
GATCAGAACTTGGCATCCAGGCGTTGGAGGCCATTTCGTTGAACATCGGGAGATCAAAGCTTTTAAGGTCAACCAGTTCAGCATCAATATCGGGATCAGCCTTGGCGAGATCATAAATCCATTGGGCTGGCACGTGGCCAAAGCGTGAATCGCGGGTAGCGCCGATGATGACAGCGATTTTGAGTTTCGACATGTGGTTCTCCTGATGGGATGGTTCGAAGCCCTGCATGTAGGTGAAGATTATTTGTAATTCAAGAAATTACATTATTGGTGATTTTCCATGGCCGCACACACTGCGCAGAGAAACCGCACAGATTGTGTGCCATTTGTGCCGAAGATTGCAAAGCTATGCGGGTGCGGAAACCGGATTTGTCGGCTATCTCTGTGACAGGAGTTTATGAATAGATGACGAAGAAGTTATTTTTGGCTTGGGTTTTGATGAATGGATTGGCGGCTGTGCTGCTGGTCTTGCCTGGGCTGTCTTTTGAAACCAATGAGCGCGAGCTTTCTGGTTTTTTACCGTTTTGGCTGAATGCCCGATTTGTTGTTTTCTCAGGGTTGTTTGCTGCGCCGTTGCTGTCGCTGATTTTGCCAGGGCTTGTATTGCGCAAGCTGAAACCCAGCATTCCCCTGACCATCTGGATCTTGGGTTCGCTTGTTTATGCGATTTTGTACATCGGCGTCATTTTAAAGGCTCCAAGGGGATGGCCGCGATTTGAGTCTCACCTGTTTAGTCTTTTTCACAGGTGGGATGACAACTGGGTTGATGTGCTGACATTGCCGTGGCATGTTTTTGCTGTTCAGAATTTTATGCTGCCGTTGCTTTTGTGGACGCCGGCAGCTTTGGCGCTCTGGTATTGGCGCGGTTCCAGAATGCTAGCTGTATGCTTTGCTTTGGCCATGGCAACTGGCAATGCTGTTCAAGTTTTTGTTCGCATGTTGCTTGAAAACTTAGACGGGATTCCTGCGAGTCATTTCATCAACTCAGGGGGCATTGAAACTCTTTCGCTTCGCGACGGACTATATTTTTCAGGTATCTTTTTGACCGCGTGTTGTGGCGCGGCGGTGAGCGGGCTTTTGCTAACCGCAAGTTCGAACATCAAACCGCCTGTGAAATACTTGCGGTTGCTTGCTGCTGGCATTGTCACTTTGTGCATCATCGGGCCATTTGCCTATCACTATGGCGCTGGGCCGCAGGGCTTTGCTGCTGGCTTTCCACAGTTTCAGAAGTTTATGACGGCAGCACCGCTTGCCGATGTGAGTGTTGGCAAGCCCATTGTCACATTGCTGAACACGGCGGATATTCGGACTCCCAGATATTTGCAGGCACCGGCGTATTCGCTTGTACATTTTGAACCATCGGGGCGTGCATTTCTGACTTTTGAAGAGGCGCGCAATCTGGTCACCATCAACCCGATGACGGGCAACATTGAGCATAGGGTTGCGGGTCCCTTTGGCAAGGATGATTACTTTTCCTTTGCCTGGACGCGGGATGGAAAGTTCTTGCTGTTGCGCAGCGGTGTTAAGGAGAGCGACGATGCTTTCGGCGTCAAGGGCCGCATGACGAGCCGTATCAGGGTTTACAATGTGCCGGACTACACGCTTGCCAGCGATAGACTGGCACCTGTGCAATGTCCTGTGTCAGACGTGTTCAATCCACCTGTGGAGATGCTGAGTGAGCAGACGTTCATCATGCGGTGTGAGCCCTTTTCAGGCGTCAAAGCTGACACGCCGGAAATGATCCGGGTGCCGATTGATGGCAGTCGGGCCATTGAACGGATTGATGCGGGCTTTCCCTCAATGTCGGGTCGATTTCAAAAAATCCTGGGCAGCAAAACTGGGCCTCTCGTGGTGCGCATGGACGCGCCTTCGGGCAAGGGAACATCCGTGTGGCTGCAAGAGCTGGAGGGTTCGATGGGAATGCGCGAGTTCGAGCCTTTGTCAGACAGGGCTGTTGCAGGCGGTATGACGTTTCAATTCATCGAGCAAAAAGGCAGTGAATTCATGCTGCGGTTCTGTGGCGGCTTTGGCGATGTTTCCAATCCGCCTGCCGGCATCTCCACGAGTGATTTGAGAAGCTTTTGCCGTTCGATTTTTTTTGATGGCACGTCTCTGGCGTTCCTGCGGCTGGTTGATGATTCTCTTGGCAAGGGACACGCCTACGCTTGGCAAAATATCAATGCCCGGAAAATTGGCGATCTTTCCATTGAGAGCGCATGGGACGACAAGAGTAAAACGGGTTCTATCACTGTCCGTGATGTGCGAACGGGTGAGAAGTTGCAACACTTGACCACAAAGAACCAATCCATCATCGCGGTTTCGCCAGACAAAAAGCTGATGGTGACGCACGCTTTCGATGAGGCGAAATTACAGGTTTACCGCATTGATGCGGCGGCGAAGTGATCAGCCACCATCAGCCACAAGCCCTGCCGCTGTGATACCTGCCATGGCTGCAATCTCGTCATTGTCGGAGGTATCGCCTGATACGCCGACGGCGCCCAGAATATTGCCGTCCTTGTCCTTGATCAACACGCCACCGGGGACGGGAATAATGCCGCCTTCAATTGCAGCGACGGCACCTGCAAAGAAATGCGGGCGGTCCTTGGCGAGTTTTTCGAGGGCGCGTGTGCCCATGTTGAAGGAGAGCGCTCCCTTGGCCTTGGCGCGGGCGATATCGAAGCGGGCGAGGGATGAGCCGTCAGCGATAGAGGCAGCTTTCACTGTGGCGCGGGCGTCGAGGACGACGATGCCGAGGGGTTTGAAGGAAGTGGATTTCGCATGATCGAGGGCGGCTGTGATGATGGTATTGGCTGATGCGAGGGTGAGGGACATGGTGGGCTTTCTGATTGAGGCAATATCCGCCATTTAAGCAGGCTTTGTGACCCTTCGCATCGTCAAATTAATCCGCCCACCATCCTTCAGCAGCGTCGACGTGTCCGCATAGACCCGGTCAATCCCATGAAAGCACAGCCGCGCCTCCCCGCCCATGACCAGTACATCGCCTGAACTCAGTTTCACCGATTGCGTCTTGCCGCCACGTGTGGTGCCGCCCCAGCGGAACAGGGCTTGGTCGCCCAGTGAGATTGAGATGACGGGGGCCGTGAAATCCTGTTCATCGCGGTCCTGGTGCAGGCCCATTTTGGCCTGCACGGTGTAGAAATTGACGAGGCAGGCTTCTGGTGCGTGGGGGTAGTTGGCAATGTCGGCCCAGAGTTGCAGCAATATGTCCGGCATGGGGGGCCAGGGTTTGTCTGTGGTTGGGTGCGTGGCTTGATAGCGGTAGCCGCCTGTGCGGTCCGTCACCCAGCCCAATTCGCCCAGGTTGGTCATGCGCACGGAGAAGGGTGTTCCGGTTTTGGGCATGTCCGGGGTGAAGAGCGGGGCTTCGGCGAGGGG
>CAXTLE010000354.1:0-3379 GCA_964244855.1 uncultured Aestuariivirga sp.
CGGATGAAGATTGAGGGTGCAATTGAAAGTGCGCGCGCTTATCTGGAGTTTGACGATTTCTCGAAATATCTCTGGAATTTTGTCGATGGGAAACCGCTGCAAAACAGTTTTACCTCGATGCAACAGGTGCCTGCCAAAACCGTTCTGGCTGAGAAAGTGTCAAAAGATTTAAAGTCACGCGGCTTCAAGTTTGTGGGTCCCACCATCGTTTATGCTTTCATGCAGGCCTGCGGTTTGATCAATGACCATATGGTGGACTGTCACCGATATAGCGCAGTACAAAAGCAGGTGCGGCGCTGATGGCGGATGACGTGCCAAAACGCGCGTGGCAACGGATGTTGTCCGGGCGGCGGCTTGACCTGCTTGATCCTTCTCCACTTGATATTGAAATCGAAGACATTGCCCACGGCTTGGCGCGTGTAGCGCGATGGAATGGCCAGACCAAAGGTGATCATGCGTTTTCAGTGGCGCAACATTGTGTGCTGGTGACGCAGTTGTTTTCTCATGCCAATGCAACCGCCACCCGCCAAGAAAAGCTCACCGCACTTTTGCACGACGCGCCGGAATATGTGGTGGGCGATATGATTTCGCCGTTCAAGGCGGCGCTTGGCGTAGATTACAAAGCTTTTGAAAACCGTTTACTCGCAGCAATCCACGTGCGGTTTGGACTGCCTGCACAAATATCGCAGTCCCTGACTGATGCCATAAAACAAGCTGATAAAACTTCAGCCTATCTGGAGGCCACGCAACTCGCCGGTTTCACCTTGGACGAGGGCCGGAAATTTTTCGGCCAACCGAGAGGCCTGAACGGATTTGCGACCGCGCTCACGCCGTTGCAAACGCGTGACGCTGCCGAAGATTATCTAAAAACATTCGTTGATCTCATGAGGCAAAAATGATTGTTGTCTGTTCATTGCGGGCTGCGGCAGAACAGCTGGCGGTCATCGGTGCAACGAAAGCTATCAGCATACTCGGATCTGAGTCGGAGCATCCAATGTTCGAGAGTGTTCAGGCCGACAATCATCTGCGGCTCACCTTCAATGATGTAACTGTTGCATCGCCGGGTCTTACCGCTCCCGCTGCGCATGACATGGTGAAGCTGCTCACCTTCATCCGGCAGTGGGACAGAAAATCGCCAATGTTGATCCATTGCTGGGCTGGTATCAGCCGTTCTACCGCCGCTGGCTATATTGCAACATGTCTTTTGCAGCCTGAACGTGATGAAGAAGAATTGGCATGGGCGCTGCGCAAGGTGTCGCCCTCAGCCACGCCAAATCCCTTGTTGATCAGACTGGCTGATGAAGCCTTGGGACGGGAGGGGCGCATGCGCAGGGCGATTGCGGATATCGGACGTGGTGCCGATGCGTTCGAGGGTACGCCGTTCAAGCTTGAAGTTTAAATGCCAGAGTAGAAAATGTGACGACCAATCTTTGAAACCTTCCGCAAGGTTTTCGCCCAGCGCGGTGTCACATAGTCGGCATGGTAGCTGGTGGCGGTGTTCATGCCGCTGCCCAAATTCGTATCGCCCTTGATGGCGCGTTGCGCAACAGACTTGGCCTGCGCCCAGGCAGCGGGTTGACTTACGTCGTCGGCCTGACCGTCACAGGCGAAGGAGAACTGGCAAGAATTGCGCCGCTGTGTGCCTTGATACACCACACCACAAATGGTTTTGGGATAGTTGGGAGACTTCACTCGGTTGAGAATGACCTTGGCCACCGCCATTTGCCCGAGAGCTGATTCGGAACGCGCTTCAAAATAAACAGCGCGGGCCAGACAGTTTTCTTCAGCCATGCGCACGCGGCGTTGAGCGATGATCTTTTGCTTTTCAGCTTTGGGAAGCTTGAAAGAATCCTCGATATTGTCGGGTTTGGCCGCAATGGCAAGTTTCGCCAGAGAACGCGACTTTGACTTGTCTTCTACCACTTCGCCCAGATCAACGGCTGCGGGTTCAATTTTGAGGCGGCGCTCGGCAATTTTGGCTATTCTCTTGACTGGTTTCAAAACTGGAGTTGGATCAGCAAGCACTGCTGGAGCAACGGCTTCGCCCGCATCCATCACGGCCATATCACCTTTTCCATCAGACATCACGGTTTGACGACGCAGGTTCTGGAGACCCATCAATTCGAAACTGTCACCTTCGGCGAGCAAAGAACCCTTTTGAACCACCGACGCGATTTGCGCTGCGGGCACTTCAATGTCTGGTCCTGCGGTGTGTGCATCGGCATTGCGACCCAGCTGGTGGCCTGCGAAAGCAAAAGCTGCAACCAGCATGGCACCACCGAATATATACGGAACGAGATCACGGAAACCGCTTTGGTCCTGACCAATGTCCAGTTCGAAGTCTTGCTGCTCATAAGAGCGCCGATGACGATACTTCGGTGGTTGCAACGTTCTAATCCAACACTAAGGCGACCTGAGCCATCACAGGACAATTACGATTTGTTCACCATAACTGAATCGCGTTTAGCATAAGTAAACGCCACACGGCAACCATAAGAAACCATTTTTGAGACACTTTTTTGCCGTCAGGCTTAAAGCTATAAATTATTGAAATATTTATACTTTATGGTTCAACCGCAAGTACGCCTGAGCTGACGCAAGCCTGGCGATGGGCACCCGGAAGGGTGAACAGGAGACATAATCCAGCCCCAAAGCCTCACAAAAGGCAATTGAGTCTGGGTCGCCACCATGCTCGCCGCAAATGCCCAAATGGATATCCGGCCGTGTGGCCCTGCCCCTTTGAACGGCAATATTGATCAACTCGCCGACACCTTCAACATCCAGCGTGACGAAGGGATCGCGGTTGAAAATGCCCTTGGCCTGGTACTCGTTGATGAACCGCGACGAGTCATCACGGCTAATACCGAAGGTGGTTTGGGTGAGATCATTGGTGCCGAAGGAGAAGAACTCGGCTGACTTTGCAATGTCGTTGGCTTTAAGAGCAGCACGCGGCAGCTCGATCATGGTGCCAACACGATAGGCCAGCAGCACGCCTGTCTCTTTTTCCACGGCAATGGCAGTTGCATCGATGCGGGCCCGCACCAAATCCAACTCCATGCGCGACGCCACCAGCGGCACCATGATTTCAGGAATGGGTGGCGTACCGGACGATTTCTGCACTTCCGCCACGGCCTCGAATACGGCGCGGGCTTGCATGTCGACAATTTCCGGATAGCTCAACAGCAGCCTTACACCCCGGTGCCCGAGCATGGGGTTTTGTTCGCGAAGTTCGGCAATGCGCCTGCGCAGCAATGAAGCGTCGGCGTTCAATGATTTCGCCACCGCATCAATTTCCGGCCCGCCTTCCGGCAGAAACTCATGCAAGGGCGGGTCAAGCAGGCGGATGGTCACCGGCAGGCCGGACATGATCTCGAACAGT
>CAXTLE010000355.1:0-3379 GCA_964244855.1 uncultured Aestuariivirga sp.
CGTGAATTGAAAATGGACCCTGTGGAGTTCCGCCGCCGGAACTACATCACGCAGTTCCCGCATCAGACACCTGTGATCATGTGTTACGATGCCGGTGACTATGGCGCGTCCATGGACAAGGCCGTTGAAATGTCAGGTTATGCGACATTCAAGGACCGGAAAGCCGCATCCGCCAAAAAAGGCATGCTGCGCGGCATTGGTATCTCGGCATACATTGAAGCCTGTGGCATTGCGCCGTCGGCTGCGGTGGGTTCGCTGGGTGCAGGCGTTGGTCTTTGGGAATCGGCTGAAATTCGCGTGAATCCTGTGGGTTCTGTTGAAATTCTGACGGGTGCACACAGCCATGGCCAAGGTCATGAAACCACGTTTGCGCAACAAGTGTCGGGACGTCTCGGCATCGATATCAACAACATCTCGGTAGTGCACGGCGACACCGACAAGGTGCAGTTCGGCATGGGAACCTATGGTTCCCGTTCGGGTGCCGTTGGTCAACATGCCATTGCCAAGGCCTTGGACAAGATTGAAGCCAAGGCCAAAAAGGTTGCAGCTGCCGTCATGGAAGCTTCAGCTGATGACGTGGAATTCAAGGACGGCACGTTCACCGTCAAGGGCACCGATAAAAAGATGGCTTTTGGTGAAGTTGCACTTGCGGCCTATGTGGCCCACAAGTTCAACGGTGCTGACATTGAACCCGGCTTGAAAGAAACAGCCTTCCACGATCCGGCGAACTTCGTGTTCCCGGCTGGCGTGCATATCTGCGAAGTGGAAATCGATCCCGACACAGGGGTGACGACCATTGCCAACTACACCTGCGTTGACGACTTCGGCAACCTCATCAACCCGATGATTGTTGAAGGTCAGGTGCATGGCGGAATCGTTCAGGGAATCGGTCAGGCGCTGCATGAAGGTTGCGTTTATGACGAGGAGTCGGGCCAGCTGCTGACGGGGTCCTATATGGATTACCAAATGCCGCGCGCTGCAAATGTGCCATCGTTCAATCTCGGTTTTACCTGCACACCTTGCCCGACTAATCCGTTGGGCATGAAGGGTTGCGGCGAAGCAGGTGCCATTGGTTCGCCACCAGCCGTGATCAACGCCATTACCGACGCTTTGGGTGTGAAAGAGATTTCAATGCCTGCAACGCCGCAAGTGGTTTGGGCTGCGGCTCAAAGCCTTCGCAAAGCAGCAGAATAAGGACGGACATTATGGAAAATTTTGCATATCACCGCCCCGCCAAGGTTGCGGATGCTGTGAAACTGATGAAGAAAGCCAAGGACGGCAAGTTCCTGTCAGGTGGGCACACGCTTGTGCCCACCATGAAGCAGGGTCTTGCTGCTCCTTCCGACATTATTGATCTTTCGGGATTGAAAAATGCCGGTGTGAAAGTGACAGCGAAATCAGTCGTCATTGGTGGCACCACCACCCATGCTGAAGTTGCTGGCGACAAGGCATTGAAGAAGGCCATTCCCGGCCTGTCAGCTCTGGCTGGCGGCATTGGCGATCCGCATGTGCGCCACAAGGGCACCATTGGTGGCTCGGTAGCCAATAATGACCCGGCAGCCGATTATCCATCGGCTTGCCTAGCACTGGGTGCGATCATCCACACTGATGCCCGCAAAATTCCGGCGGACAAGTTTTTCACCGGCATGTTCTCAACCGCTCTCAAGCCAGCGGAAGTGATTACGGCCATTGAATTTCCAATCCCGAAGAAAAGCGGTTACGCCAAGTTCCCTAATCCCGCCTCACTCTACGCCATGGTCGGCGTTTATGTGGCGCAGGATGCCAAGGGTGGAGCACGTGTGGCCGTGACAGGAGCAGGCCCCGGCGTGTTCCGTCATCCCGACATGGAAGCTGCATTGGGCAAGAGCTTCAAGGAAGATGCTGTTGCCGGTATCAAGACCAAGTCCAAGGGTCTGAATGCGGATATGCATGCTTCGGCTGAATATCGTGCGCATCTGATCACGGTCATGGCTCGCCGAGCTGTGGCTTCGGCGAAGTAAACCAATCAAGTAGATCCACCCGTCGACAATGTGTTGGCGGGTATTTCTATTTCTGCCAAAGCATCATCCCCAACTTCGTCATTCCCGCGAAGGCGGGAATCCAGCTTCACCACAGGTTCGCTGTTGGCTAGCGGGATCCCGGCCTTCGCCGGGATGACGGGTTAAGGGTTGAGTATGAAAATGAAGAAAAGTCCACCCGCCAATATTGACGACACCCTCGAACTTTTGAAATCTGCTGGCTATGTTGCAGGGCGCGACTTGGCTACTGTTGTCTTTCTCGCCCTCAGAATGGGGCGCCCGCTTTTCCTTGAGGGTGAGGCGGGTGTTGGCAAGACAGAAATTGCCAAGGTTCTGGCGGAGGGCTTGGGTCGTAAATTGATCCGACTTCAATGCTATGAGGGCCTTGATGTTTCATCAGCCGTTTATGAATGGAACTATGCCGCGCAAATGATCGAAATCCGCATGGCGGAGGCCTCCGGGCAATTGGACCGGGATCGCTTGGGGCAGGATGTGTTTGCGGAAAAGTTTCTGATCAAGCGGCCTTTGCTACAGGCGCTTGAGTCGGATGATGGGGCCGCACCGATATTGTTGATTGACGAGTTGGACCGCACCGACGAAGCTTTTGAGGCGTTCCTGTTGGAAGTTTTATCGGACTTCCAAATCACAATCCCCGAACTGGGCACCATCAAAGCCAAACATCCACCTATTGTGATTGTCACCTCGAACCGGACACGCGAAGTGCATGATGCTTTGAAGCGGCGCTGCCTGTATCACTGGGTGGGGTATCCTGATGCAGCGCGCGAAGTTGCGATAATCAAGGCGAAGCGGCCAAAGGCGTCGGATGCGCTGGCAAAAGAAGTTGTGGCATTTGTGCAGGCTCTGCGTGGCGGTGATATTTACAAGGCACCTGGCGTTGCTGAAACGCTGGATTGGGTGACAGCATTGCATGAGCTGGATTGCGTGTCGCTTGATCCGCAAATGGTGAATGACACGTTGGGTGTGCTGTTGAAATACCAGGACGATATTTCGCGCATGGAAGGCTCGGAAGCCAAGCGCATTCTCAATCAAGTCAAAGAAGAATTGCGGTTGATGGGGCAGTGATGCAACCCGCTGCAAACTCCAACCGCAGAATGTCCGGCCATCTGGCCAACAACATTATGCATTTTGCGCGGGTCTTGCGCGAAGCGGGCATTCCTGTGGGGCCGGGCTTGGTGCTGGATGCTTTGGACGCCGCGATGGCGGGGCCATTGCGCAAGCGCGATGATTTTTATTGGACGCTGCATGCAGTGTTCATTAAACGGCGGGAACACAAGGAACTGTTCGACCAAGCCTTCCACGTGTTCTGGAAGAAACCCAAAATGCTCGAGCAGTTGATGCAG
>CAXTLE010000356.1:0-3366 GCA_964244855.1 uncultured Aestuariivirga sp.
GTGTCTGAAGGCATGGCCAAAAGTGAAGTTGAAGGCATTCTCGGATCGCCTTCAACAACCGCATCGGTGAATTTCCAGGGCGACAGTTATTATTATATCACCTCGATTTCGCAGGGCCGTTCATTTCTGGAACCAATTGAAACCAGCCGCGAAGTTATTGCCGTGCGTTTCGACAAGCAGGACCAGGTGGCGAGTGTCGCACAATACGGCCTTGAAGACGGCCGCATCATCAACATCAGCAGTCGCGAGACACCTTCTGCGGGCAAAGAGTTTTCATTGTTGAAAGAACTGTTCAGAAGCGGCACGAAGTTCGGTCCGAAGGCACCGGGTCTCGTTGGGGCGGGTAAACGTTGACACAGAGAACGTATAATTATTGATCAGCCAGCATGGCACGATAAGTGTCTGCCTCTTCCGGTGTCATATGCGGGATCAAGGCACGAATGGTTTGTCCGCCTTTGATCTTGCCGCCTTGCATATACATCCAGTCAGAAATAATCGCAGGATCAACTTCGACGCGTTGCCCCATTTTTACGGTGTGAACATCTGCCGGTTCGTTGGCGATCACGCAGTTGGCGGCAGTGGCGCTGCCACGAATATCACCACACCAGAAATGCTCGGTCATCTTGGCGTCGGATATTCCAAGTTTCAGCGAGAATGCTTCTTCATTGGACGCGTGACTGGCCATCTTGCTCCAAAAGGTCGGCAGTGTTTCGCGCGCAAGCTTTATGGCAGCTTTCATCTCCGTGTCTTCGGTTGCAACCTCGATGACCTTGTCTTCGTCGAACAGACGCAACGACGGCAAGAAACCCGTAACATAAGCCAACCCCAAAACCGCAACACCGGCAGCCGCAAACCCGAAAAAACGCCGACCCATCGATAGCTCCCAAAAATGAATGTAGAGAGCCTAGGGCAACAGTGGATATCATTTGGTTAAACGCGCTGTGGCAAGTTTGGCGACGAACTATACCTTATGATACGGCTAGCAATATGAAAACCACCGTTCAAATCCCTGACGCCTTGCTGGCCGAAATCCAGCAGATCGCGACGAAAAACAAAACCACTCTGCGCGCCCTGATGCTGGAAGGGTTGCAGCATGTTGTCGAGCTGGAGCGCAAGAAGAAACCATTCAAGTTGAAGGATTGCTCAGTGGGCGACCCAAATGCGCCTTGGCCCCTGGAGGGCAAGTCCTGGGAAGAAATCCGTGCACTCGCCTATGGTGATCGTGAGTGATCGCAGTAGATACCAACATACTTGTCTATGCCTATCGAAAAGAATCCCATTCTACGGTGTCGCTACCGATCGCATCAGGAAGCTAGCCCAAGGCTCGAGCCTGTGGGGTATCACCTGGACCAGTGTACACGAGTTTGTCAGTGTGTTGACAAATCCCAAAATATTCAAAACTAACGTTGAAGCAGACTTGGCGTCTGCACAGCTGTCGGCTTGGCACAGCTCAGCCCTTCATCGATTTCTTGGGGAGACGAGCAGGCACTTAACTGTTCTTCAGGCGCTGGTGCTATAGGAAATGTAAAAGACGCACAAATCCACGACGCCCGAATAGCTGCGATTTGTTTGCAGCATGGGGTGAAAGAGCTGTGGACAGCGGACCGGGATTTCTCGCGCTTTCCGAAGTTGAAGGCGCGGAACCCGTTGGTGGGGTGAGGAATATCCCTTAGCCAGAAATACCTATTCGAAAAACTCCTCGTCGATCTTTTTCATCTCGAACACTTCTTCTACGCGACAACCGACGTTGAATCGGATCATGAGTTTTGTCAGATCACGTCCATCAATGAGTACGATGCGCTTGCCAAGTTTTTCAGCCGTTTCCATCGCAGCTTTCGTAAATGAGGACGTCGTGACAAATAGTCCTTTACTGGCTTTGTGCATATCCAGACTTCCAAAGAAATCACGAATATCCCCTGCCCCAACAGTTACATCTTCGGCATAGCGCTTGGCTTGAACGTAAACTCTATCCAGTCCAAGTGTGTCTTGGTCAATTACACCATCAACACCATTGTCCCCTGATTTACCGATTGCTTTGCCAGCTTGAGCCAAAGTGCCTCCGTAACCCATTGCTAGTAGCAATTGAACAACAACCCGTTCAAAAAATGCTGGCTTTGATATCCGGAGACGATCCAATATCTCATTGCCCAACGCGATGTGAATTGTTCGACTGGTCTGACGCATTAAATCGTCTGGCGTTATACTGTCATTTAATTGCCCATCGTTTGAAGGCAATTCCAGCATTTCGACCGCTTCCTCGGTACTGGATCGATTTTGAAAATCTACGAATTCCGCAAATTGCTTAAGATATTTGATGTCAATTTTAGTCAAGCCGCTCTTCAGGACATCGCTTCCCCTTCGAGTAATGGCAAAGTGTGCCCTTTTGGTCGCTTGAACAAGACCTGCCTGCTTTAAGTAGGATTTTGCCCAGTGCACGCGATTTGAAAACGTTGTTTGCTTGCCGCTTGGAATCAATTCTGCCAGTTCGTCGTCGTTGAGTTGAAATTCGATTGCGAGCTTGTCTACGACGTCACCAATTCTTACTTCTCCTGATGCAGAGTGCCGAAGTACGGGGAGCATCAACGTCTGATAATCTGGAATTGCCACCGTTTGACCTCTCTACATTGCGTTCAGTCCAACAAGGTTAGCGACTTGGTTCAGAAATAAAAACAAAAAAGCCGGAGCAGTTCCCCGCCCCGGCTTTCAGATTGACTACTCCCACACATTTCGCGTGAAGGAGAAATGCATCAATGCCCCGCCAGCACCGCCAGCAACAAGAGCGCCACGATGTTGGTGATCTTGATCATGGGGTTTACGGCTGGGCCTGCGGTGTCTTTATAGGGGTCGCCTACGGTGTCACCGGTGACGCTTGCCTTATGGGCTTCTGAGCCTTTCAGGTGTTTGACGCCCTTCGAGTCCACAAAGCCGTCCTCGAAAGACTTCTTCGCATTGTCCCAAGCGCCGCCGCCTGCTGTCATGGAGATTGCCACGAACAGACCGTTGACGATCACGCCCATCAACATCGCACCGACAGCTGAGAAGGCCTGCGCCTGCCCTGCGATGGCGTTGATGACGAAGTAGACGACGATTGGTGACAAGACCGGCAGCAGCGACGGCAAGATCATTTCCTTGATCGCTGCTTTCGTCAACAAGTCCACAGCCCGTGCATAGTCAGGCTTCGTCGTGCCCTTCATGATGCCGGGGTTTTCCTTAAACTGACGACGCACTTCCACAACGATGGCTTGAGCCGCACGGCCTACTGCCATCATTGACATGCCGCCGAAGAGATATGGCAACAAGCCACCGAACAGCAAGCCGACAACCACATAGGGGTTCGACAGGTCGAAGGAGACTTTCAATGTCGGG
>CAXTLE010000357.1:0-3334 GCA_964244855.1 uncultured Aestuariivirga sp.
GCGCTTACGGCATTTACGGGTTCAAGGGTGAACCGCGCAAGGTCGAAGTGGTGGAGACTGCGGTTCCTGTCGGAGGCTTCTCCAAGGCATTGGCCGCAGGACCTCTGGCCGGATTTATCATTCATCCCCAACGCAAGGAGATTGCACCCTTCAGCTTCAGCAACGAGAAGGGCGAAACGCTCGACCTGTCAAAATGGAAAGGCCGCGTGGTGTTGGTCAATCTCTGGGCCACCTGGTGTGCACCCTGCCGAAAGGAAATGCCGGATTTGGCGAAATTGCAAACGGCTATGGGCGGGCCCGATTTTGAAGTGGTGGCGCTGAGTCTGGATCGCAAGGGACTGGCGGCATCGCAGGCGTTTTTGACTGAAACGGGGGTGGCCAATCTTGCTGCCTATGTCGAACCCGAAGGCAAAACCTTGGCGGCGGTGCAGGCCTTGGGGCTTCCCGCCACCCTATTGATTGATCGCAACGGCAAGGAAGCTGGCCGCATTCTCGGTCCTGTCGAATGGGCATCGCCTGAGGCACAAGCCATGGTGAAGGCGTTGCTGGCGGAGGAGTGACAAGGGACTGCTTGCTCTTCCGCAAGCTGTCCCTGATCTTTCAACCGCCGCAAAGATCGGGGACAGTTTGCAAGGAAGAGCAAACAGTCCCCTGTGTTTTTAACGTGTCGGCACGGGTTTCTCGCCGCGATAGTCATAGAAGCCGCGTTTGGTTTTGCGTCCCAGCCAGCCTGCTTCCACATATTTCACCAGCAATGGGCATGGCCGATATTTTGAATCACTCAGGCCCTCGTGCAGAACCTGCATGATTGACAAACAGGTATCGAGGCCGATGAAGTCTGCGAGTTGCAAGGGTCCCATAGGGTGATGCGCGCCGAGCTTCATGGCGGTGTCAATGGCCTCAACGCCCCCTACACCTTCGTACAACACATAGACCGCCTCATTGATCATGGGTAGCAGGATGCGGTTGACGATGAAGGCGGGGAAGTCTTCGGAGACGGCGATGGTTTTGCCGAGGCCTGTGGCAAAGTCTTTCACCGTCTTGAAGGTGTCGTCGTCGGTAGCAATGCCACGGATCAATTCCACCAGTTCCATGACCGGAACCGGGTTCATGAAATGCACGCCCATGAATTTTTCCGGACGATCTGTTGCCGCCGCAAGCCGCGTGATCGAAATCGATGACGTGTTGGAGCCGAGCATGGCTTCGGGTTTCAGGTATGGAGAAAGCTTGGCAAAAATCTCGTGCTTCAGGGCTTCCTTTTCAGACGCTGCTTCAATCACCAGATCATGGTCGCCGAAGCCCGCAAAATCCGGCACGACGCTGATGCGGGCCAAGGCCGCCATGCGCTGGTCTTCGGTGATTTTGCCGGACTTGACTTGCCTCGCCATATTGCCAGAGATCAGCTCTTTGCCGGCAGCAATGCGCTCAGGAGCTATGTCGTTTAGGCCGACGTCGTAGCCTGCGAGGGCGCAGACATGGGCAATGCCGGAGCCCATTTGCCCGGCGCCAATAACGCCGACTTTGGTGATTTTCATCTTGGTTTTTCGACTGTTGAGGTTCAAATGTAATTTAAACCTATCCCCCTGAGGGGCGCACTGCAAGCGCCTTTCGCATGTGCGAAGAGAACACCTGATGTCGCAGTTTACCGGAACCAACACCGCAGTCTCACTGTGGATGTTGATGCTTGGCAATTTTATCATCGGGACCGGTATTTTGTTGCCTGCTGGCCTGCTCAATGATTTTACCGCTGATTTCAGCATCACGGCATCGCGGGCGGGCATGTTGTTGTTCGTCGGTGGTTTGGTGGTGGGCATTGGTGCGCCAACCCTTGCCGCGCTGACCAGCCGGATTGAACGTCGACCCTTATTGGTCGCGGCTTTGTGTCTCTATGCGGCGGGTCATGGGGCGGCGGCGCTGGCTCCGTCGTTTGAGATGCAACTGATCTTGCGGGCGGTGACTGTTATCGGGGCCGCGGTGTTCACCCCGCAGGCAGCCTCGACGGTGGGTTTGCTGGTGCCAGCGGAGAAACGTGCAGGTGCCATAGCCTTTATTTTCATTGGCTGGTCGGCGGCATCGGTGGCGGGCATTCCGCTGGGGTCATTGTTATCGCATGCCTTTGGTTGGCGGGCGGTTTACGGCGGGATGGCCGGGCTATCGCTGCTGGCGGCAGTATGCGTGTGGGTCACACTGAAGCCCAAACTGTTTGTGACCCCCTTGAGCCTTGCAGCGTGGAAAGAAACCCTGTCATCACCACTGTTGTGGCTGGTGTTTATTGTCACGCTGTTGTCGATGTCGGCGCAGTTCAGCATGTTCGGCTATATTGCCAAAATACTGAAGGACGGATTTGCTGCATCGCCACAAACAATTTCCATCATGTTCGCTGTGGTTGGGCTTTCCGGCGTGATCGGTAACATGCTTGCATCCCGCGTGGTGGCGCGGCTTGGCATTGACCGGGTGATCGCTGTGGCGCTGCTCTCGCTCTGTGTGGGCTTTGGCAGTTTTGCGCTGTTCTGGGGCCAGATTGGGCCTGCCATGCTGGCTGCGGTGTTTTGGGGTCTTGGGTCTTTCTCTTCAAACTCGCTGCAGCAAAGCCGACTGGTTGCTCTGGCTCCACATCTTGCTGCGGCGACTGTGGCCCTCAATACCTCTGTCGTCTATCTCGGACAATCGATAGGTTCGGCCACTGGCGGGCGCATGATTGACAGTGGTCATATGACAGCGACACCCAATGTGGCATTGGGCTTTATGCTGGCTGCCTTGGCGTTATCGTTGCTGGCCGAACGGCTTACGCGCCGGAGAGTTTCGGCGTCTTGAGCAATACCCGAAGAACCTGTTCGAGGTCTGCCCCGCGTTTCAAAACCAAGCCACCATGCGCCACCACGGAATACTGCCCTTGTTTGCGGGCAAGCGCCGGGGTCTTGATGATTCGGTACAAGGGTTGTTCAGAAGCCCTGCGGAACACCATGAAGCTTGCAGCATCCTTGCCGAAATCCATGGCGTAATCGCGCCATTCGCCTGATGCGACATGACGACCGTAGAGGTTAAGGATTTGTGACAATTCGTGGCGGTCGAAGGCTACGGTTTTGGGGGTGACGGGAAAACGAATGACTTCGGCGGAGTTTTCACTCCGCAAACGTTCATCAACGGCATTCTCCATGTCCGAACTCCTGTGGTTTTCTGCCCGTCATGTAATTGTTACTTTGAAATGCTTCACATGATTTTACAAGGCTTGGTGTAAATTTCTCGATTTTGCCCCATTTGTGCCGCGCCTTGGTCAAGGTGCGGGATGATAAAACCCGTGTTGCCTCGATAGCCCGGCTGGGCAGGCTCCGGT
>CAXTLE010000358.1:0-3332 GCA_964244855.1 uncultured Aestuariivirga sp.
CCAGACCTGTGCGCCGTTAGACTGAGTGTCAATAAGCCGCGCCGTGATGCGCAATAGCTGACCAGATTTACGAAGACTTCCCTCGACAAGATAGCGAACGCCCAACTCGGATGCGATGTAGCTATGATCTTGTTCCTTGCCCTTGAACAAAAAACTGGAATTGCGGGCAATGACAAACAGGTCAGCCGAGCGCGACAGATCGGTGATCACATCTTCTGCCAAGCCATCGGCCAGAAAATCCTGATCCGGATCAGTACTGTGATTGGCGAAGGGCAAAACGGCGATGCCCCGGGGATGAATGGTTCTGGTGGATGCCGGCGTTTCAACCAGAGCAGCCGCAGGCACAACATCCGGCACCAGCCGATAGCCAACTTTAGTAACCGTCTTCAGCGCTTCGTGCCCCCTCTCGCCGATGGCTTTGCGGATGTCTGTGACACACTGCACGAGAACATCCTCTGTCACAGCAGCGCCATTCCAGACTTTGCTGAACAACTCATCCTTGGTCACAGCTTCGTCGGGGCGCTCAAGCAGCATTTCAAGAACATCAAAAGACTTGGCACGCAGAACTGTTTCCCGGCCAGCGGCATCCGTCACCAGCCGCTTTCGTTTGTCGAGGTATGCACCACCAAATTTGCCCACATCTGACATGTTTCGCCTACTCCGGAATTCCAGCGAGCACGAGCGATCGTAAATGCAACGCCTGCATTTGAATGTCTTGGTAAGGCAACCGGCTGATCCACAAAGAAGCACGGAATTCTGGGTCATACGCTTTGTAGAAGCCTACTACTTTCTTAGCCTCCTCCATCTGGCCATTTTGGACCAAGGCAACAATCAACGTTCGTCGTGCGCCGCTACGCGCAAGGCCTTGCTGCTGCAAGGTTGCAATGCAATCCTCGAAACGTCCCACGCAAAGCTGGCAAACAGCCTTGTTCCAATGATACCAACTCGGCGGTCGAGGGTTGAGTTTGAGAGCATGTTCCAACAAGTCAAGACCAGCAGCCCCTGCCCCAGATAGGGCAAGCGTGAAAGCTTTCATGGCAAAGGCATGGGCCCCATTTGGATTCATTGCAATTGCTGTGGCAAATGCACGGTCACTGTCGTCCCAACGCTTTGCATACTGCAAAGCCATTCCATAAGCAGCATGTGCAACTGAATCATTCGGATCGAGCGATACGCCACGCCCAGTATAAGTTACCGCTAAATCGAGATGGGCATCTCCTGGCTCCATCCAGAAAGACCAAGCGAGGAGGTGCGCTGTGCCCAATTGCGAGTAGGCGTGCGCATATGTTGGATCAAGCTCTATGGCGCGAGCAAGCATGACAATAGCTTCATGGCAATCCGCCTTTGACCTGACCCAAAGGTCGTGACTGCGCAATGACAGCTCGTATGCTTCCATACTTGTGGGCCGTCGCCGAGTTGTCGAAGGCTTTGTAAGTTTGCCAGTCACAGCCTGTGCAACTTCTTTCGAGATCTCATCTTGAATGTCGAAGATGTTGGAGTAGGCGCTTTCAAACCGTTTTGCCCACACCTGAGAGCCGCTGCTCTGTGCATCAACCAGACTGGCGGTGATGCGTAGGCGTTCGCCCAACTTGCGGACACTCCCTTCGACAATGTAGCGGACACCTAGTTCAGATGCCACTGAGCCTAGATCAAAAATTTTGCCCCTGAAGGAAAAGCTTGAGTGTCTCGCAATGACGAAGAGATCTGCAGAGCCCGAAAGCGCCGTGATGACGTCCTCTGCCAGCCCATCCGCCAGAAAATCCTGGTCCTGGTCTGTGCTAAGATTGACGAAGGGCAGAACGGCAATGCCTCGGGGATGTATGGTTCGGGTCGGCACCGGTGTTTCAACCAGACCAGCGGGTGGCACAACATCCGGCACTAGCCGATAGCCTACCTTGGTGATGGTCTTGAGCGCGTCGTGCCCACTTTGGCCGATAGCTTTGCGGATTTCAGTGATGCATTGCACCAATGTATCCTCGCTCACAGCAGCGCCATTCCAGACCTTCTCAAACAGCTCATCCTTGGTGACAACCGTGTCAGGGCGGCTGAGCAGCAGCGCCAGCACGTCATAGGACTTGGCACGCAAAACTGTCTCGCGGCCAATGGCGTCGGCAACAACCCTGCGGGCTTGTTCCAGCCGCGCCCCTCCAAATCTCAGGCTGTCAGTAGTGGCATTCATGGCTGGGTCAGAGGCCTTCGGAACAGTTTCGGATCAATTTCGGATGCCTTTCAGGACCTTCAGCCGGTTTTGAACCAGATTGGGAGCATCAAAACAGGATGATTTGGCCATGACCAGCTTGAACGCATACCATGCAACAGAAACCGGAAAACTCAAAGCGGCCATGGGATTACTGGCTGCGACGGCAGTTTTCGGACTTGGCAATGTCGTTCAAAAGGCTGTTCTGGAAGACATGGATGGCTGGATGTCCTTAGGCTTGCGAGCCAGCCTGGCCCTCACCTGTCTGGCACCCTGGGCGCTGGCTGAATTCAAGGCGCTGGGCGCAAATCGTCGCCGGTTGTTGGGTCTTTTGCCGCTGGTTATGTTGGGCTTTGCCATCGGCATGACATTTCAGGTCTTGGGTGCCGGATTAACAAGTGCCACCAATCTCGGCTTTCTGATCAATCTCAGCGTGGTTTTCACGCCAGTGCTGTGTTGGCTATTGGGCCAACAAAAGCTGGATAGGGTTATCGTTATTTCTTGTGTGGTTTCGGTGGCAGGAGCGGCGCTATTGTCACATGGCTCAGCCCAACAATTTGGCTTGGGCGACGTGTTGTGTGTCGCGGCTGCGGTGGGCTTTGCCATCTGGATCATGGCTTTGCAGAGGGCCGCATCAGAATTGCAATGCCCGGCCTTGCTGACCTTCATGCAGTGGATTTTGCCCATGATCATCGGTTTTACGATGACTGAACAGAACGTCTCGACATTGCCCGCTCTTTCAACGTCAACATGGTTGGAAATCGCCTTCCTCGGGGTTGGCTCCAGTGGCCTGGCCTATCTTGTCGCTGCCTCTGCCCAGGCTAAGCTGTCATCTGTCACCGCCGCCTTGATTTATCCAGCCGAGGCTGTGTTCGGTGCTTTGGCCGCCTTGGTCTGGCTTGGCGAAACGCTCTCACCGATCGCACTATTTGGCGCTTGCCTGACATTGGTCAGCATTGCCATTGTGTCGCTGCCAGCGGGCAGTATCCGGTTCACCACTTTGACATGGAGAGTAGCATGAAAGGCTTGATGCAGGATTGGCCGCTGCTGACAACTCAGGTCCTGACCCACGCCGCCCGTTGGCATGGCGAGCGCGAAGTGGTGGCGCGGGACCTTGATGGACACATCCACCGCC
>CAXTLE010000359.1:0-3314 GCA_964244855.1 uncultured Aestuariivirga sp.
GGTGGCTTTGGGGGGAAGGCGATGCGTTGCACTTGTCCCGGATCCGACGAATTGATGGTGGCAACAGCGGTGTATGATCACGGGGTGCGGCTGAAGTTTTATGAGTTGCTGGCGGGGGTATAGTGCACTTGAGTTGTAGTCGCAATTGCACTACATGATCACGCATGACAAACGCCACAAACTACGTTCGCGCCCGCATTGACGAGAAAACCAAAATCCGCGCAACAGCAGCACTGGAAGCCATGGGGCTTTCCGTGTCAGATGCCATACGCATGCTGATGCTGCGCGTCGCCGAGGAGCAACGCCTGCCATTTGACGTGAAAGCCCCAAACGCAAAAACACTCGAAGCCATTGCTGAACTCAAAGCAGGCAAGGGCAAGCGCCATGCGTCAGTCAAGGCATTGCTGGCGGACCTGAATGAGGACAATTGAATCCGCCAAAACTTTTCGGAAAGAACTGAAGAAACTCAGCGCACAACCTGATCACGCCAATCTCGGCGAATTGCTGGAAACAGTCCTTGAGTTGCTGGTGATCGACAAACCTCTCCCAATCAAAAATCGCGATCACCCCCTGACAGGACCCTACAAAGGCTTCCGCGACTGCCACATCAAACCGGACGTGGTTTTGATCTACAGCAAGCCCAACAAAAATACCCTGTGGCTCGCGCGGATTGGGACGCATAGCGAGTTGTTTTGAGGGGGGGCGGAGAGATGCATAAACATTTCTTCCCACACCCCAACCCCGTCATCCCGGTGAAGGCCGGGACCACACTAGACAATACGCTGCGACCTGATAAATTTTAAGAAATGTAGTTACTTCAGAATGGAACTGCGTCTGTCACAGTATCGTCGACCGAATCTTTTCTAGCGCTCTCTTGGTTGACAAGAAAATTTGCCCGCTGAAAGAGTTCGTCATAAGTGAGAATTTCGATATTTCGAGAGTCACGCCGGAACAATTCAAACGTTTTGAGTTTAATGACTCTTTCTTTTTCGCTTCCGCTGAATTGGGAATCCGACCCAATGATCAGAATGCACTTAGGGTCAACAGTCCTTTGATTGATTGCATGGCCTTGCCTATTGAACTGACCTTGACGCGAGTCAGATTTTATCTGCCAGCCAGCTTTTTGTTCCAAAATTTGCGATACGGAATCCAACAATTCTGGAGATAGTTTCCAACTACCTGATCTATGTCTTTGAGTGCCAAATAGTTTGGTGTCGGGCAACTTTAATTCTACCAGAACGGTGAAGTTCGAGGCACCCATAAGAAAATCCCCTACAACTCCATCTCGGCCTGCAATATCCTCTGTTGAGACATGAGCTTCATCTTGAAGAATTCCCAAGTAGAGATAGTCCAATCCGAAACCAAATATCCACGCATTTTCTTTGAAAAAATGTTGCAAAATCTTTTCGTGCTGAGTACTAGCGATATCATGCAGTTCTCGATAAAAACCGATGTCGTCGATATCAAGCAGACGCTTGAAGACTGAAAGTTGATTTTTTCTGTAACCGATGTTGACCAAGTCTTTTGATGTAATGGACCCGTTGCGCAAGATTTCGTCAACCAAATCTAGACCATCTGGCTGCTTGAGCAATTCCTTCATTTTTGCCTGAGTTTCGGCATCGATGTGACCACCCGTCGTTTCGCGGAGTGCGCTTCGTCGCTGATTTAGGTTTGCCAGATCCAACTCTGTCAGGAGTTTTAGAAAACCTGCCAATTTTTCAAATGATAAATGTGTAAACTTCAGCGAGTCACCTGGTCCGAAGTGTTGTTCTTCCCACCGGCTAACTCCTTTAGTCATGAACTGTTTGAATTGCTTTATGCAAACTTCCTTGATCTCGGCTTTGCTGTTTCCGTTCGCCCGAATAAATGTAACGGTTATCTTGGTCTTGTTTCTTGAAGGATATGGAGGCGAATATTCAATTGACTGATCGCCATTGTTGTCCATTATGATGTTGAAAAATTTCCCCAACCCATTTTTGAAATCAGCAGGATAGATTATATCGGTCAATTGATTGCCAATAGCCGCTGCTTCGTCAAACGCGTCAGTTGTGTTCATGCAAACTCCTAAAACAGTCACTTCTCCAGCAATCTTCAGTTTACGGTAACGGCGCACTAAACTCAATTGGTTGACTTCCAGTCGCCCGCCTTCGTCATTTTTAGCGACACCTTCACCCCACTTCCACACAGGGGCGATGACGTAGCTGATTTGCATGCGCATCGGCGTGTCCATGGAGACGTCAAAGGTTTTCTCGATGCGGAGGGCCATTTCCAGTGACAGATTGAATTGTTCATTCAGCAGCGCCGAAAGGGCGGTCCGCGTGACACCCAGCGCCTTTGCTGCGTCGGTAACCGACAGCAGAATGGCGTCCACAATTTCATGACGAATGAAGACTTCGACATAGGTGAATTTTTAGTGTGATAGTCAGTTCAGCAGTCACGACAGTCTCCAATTCCATCGCGCTTTGCGCAGGCCTGTTGCATGTGGCCTCTCTCGCCATTCGGGCTTTTGTCCCGTCGGAAGAAACGGGAGCAGGTGGCCGAACGCCGGATGAAGGGCGGCGAGCAGTAATTCAAAAATAAGGGGAAAGCTCGCGCATGCAGCTGACTTTGGAAAAACGAAGACGCTTCCTTTTGTTTACCTGTGGTGAAAATTGTACTTGTCGCCATCACCCGCCCGCGCCCTCACCTTCGAGGCCCGCAAGAGGGCTGGCTCTTCAGGATGAGGGGGCGGGGTGAAGTGTAGGGACTTCCCCGTCCCTTCAGTGCCATCCACACTCCGCCGCCCAGCAGAAAACATCCGGTCACAATTTCCAGTGCGCGGATGCGGCTTCCTGGTAAAAAACGCTCCGGCTTTTCCGGCCGTTATAGCGTAGAGGGTGTCGCCTATGGCGGGGACAATGTTTCCGTTCCCATGGTACGGGATTTAAAAGGTGTGCTGGAGCGCGAGAAAGCGCCTATCGGGATTTTCATTTCCTTGGTGGAGCCGACAAAGCCCATGATCGCCGAAGCCGCCAGTGCCGGACTTTATGACACGGGATATGGCAAGTTTCCGCGCCTTCAAATTCTGACGGTTGAAGATTTGTTTGCTGGCAAACGTCTATATATTCCTTTCAACCATTCGGAAGGATTCAAGAGAGCTGCGCGCGAAACGGTGGACAAACAGGACAAGCTGCTGTGAGAAAGTTTGGCAATTTTTCCATTGAGGCCTTGGATAAGTTGTTTGATGAAAACCGTCTGGTGGGAGCCACATTGGTTGGTAGTATCAAGGGACGCTGCACTTTAGAGCGGTTTGAACTTTGATTGAATCGCTCGTC
>CAXTLE010000360.1:0-3307 GCA_964244855.1 uncultured Aestuariivirga sp.
TGCAGGTTCACAGGAACACAATAGACTTTGCCGTCCTTGGTGCATGACGCAAGCTGTGAAGCCGGACGCAGGATCTTCGCCCAGTCGCCAGCGGTGGCAACATCGGTGATGTCTTCAAGCAGACCAGCAGCGATCAGTTCGTCGGCGTCTTTACCAGGGTTCAACTGGGTCGCACCCATGGGGTTGCCACCCAAGATGCGCGAGATGATGATGGGGCGGGCCACGTCGCCGGAACCAGCGATAGCACCGTCAACCCAATGATCGCCCGAAGCGTCAACAGCCTTGGCGAATTCAGCAACAGCTGCAGCTTCGCCACCGGACGTCCACCAGTGTGTCACTTCAAGATCAGTCGCGTAGGCCGAGCCTGCGCAAAGCATCGAGGCCGACATCGCAATACCAGCGATAATATTCTTTATTCCCATGACAGTTTCCTCCCTTGTCTTATGTGGGTGACGGGAAGCTAGACTCGTTTTTTGAAATTTGCAACGTTTCAAGGAAATTTATTTCGGGACTCGAAATGCTGCGCTGCACAACGCATTTTCGAGACTTGAAACGATTCACAAAGTCGGTAACCTGACCAGATGGACAAATCCGCCGACAAGCGCCCGACCTTGCGATCCCTCGCCGAAATCACCGGGCTCGGTATCTCCACCGTGAGCCAGGCCCTGCGCGACAGTCCGGCCATCGCCGAGGACACGCGCAAGCGCGTCAAGTTGGCAGCACAACAAGCAGGCTACCGTCCGAACCGCGCCGGGGTTCGTTTGCGCACTGGCAAAACCAATGTCATCACTGTTGTGCTGAACCCGCAAGACGAAGGTTCGGGCTTCTTCTCGCAATTTGTCTACGGCGTCAGCGATGCGCTCGCCAACTCAGGCTACCACCTCGTCATCACCCCCTATGACCTGCAAGACCCCATGTCGCCGATCCGCTATATTGTGGAAACCGCATCAGCCGACGGCATCATCATCTCCCGCACCCAAGCCAACGACGCGCGTATTCGTTACCTGCACGACAATGGCATCCCCTTCGCCACCCATGGCCGCACCGAAATGGGCATCCCCCACGCCTTCCACGATTTCGACAATGAAGCCTTCGCTTACGAAGCCATCCGCCGACTGGCCGAGCACGGCCGAAAACGTGTGGCCCTCATTACACCACCACCAGACCTCAACTATTTCCACCACACCAACAAAGGCTATGAGCGCGGCCTCGTTGATTTCGGTCTCGAAAATTTTCCCCTGAACAGCTGCAACTCAGATTCACCTTTGGCGCAAGTCGAAGCCCTGGGCCGTCAACTCGCCACAAACCCCAATCGCCCCGACGGCATCATCAGCGCCGCAACCACCGCAGCCTTCGCCATATCCGCAGGCCTGCAACACGAAGGCCTGCACATCGGCAAAGACTTCGACACCGTTTCAAAACACTCCAGCAAACTGATGAACATCGCCATGCCGGATATTATTTCGATACCGGAAGACTTTCACTTTGCAGGATTCCGCCTGGCGCAGCTGTTGATGCTGGCGATTGACGGAACGGCTGTGGAGACGTTGCAGGAAGTGGTGGGGTTGTAGCCAAAGGACCTCATCTCTAGCAATCGCCTTCGATTGCGGGACCCTTCGGGGAGCTTCTCCAGAGGAGAAGCGACTGGTGATGGACCTCCCTAAAACTCTGACCATGCCGGGAGGCCTAAGACCGAGTCGCTTCTCCTCTGGAGAAGCTCCCCGAAGGGGTGATGAGGTCCCTTTCTCACTGCGAGCCAATCCGACCCAAATACCCCTCACACAACCCCACCGTCCCCTCCGAATACCCAACCCCCATCGCTTTCGCCAAATCCGTATCACGCCGCGAACCAATCCACGCCACCAACAACAAGCGCCGCAACATCACAAATGTCGGAATCTCGGCTTCGTCTTCACGCGACAAGTCACGCACCCGCCGATAACCCGTCTTCCAGCTTGCAATCAGCTCCGGCACTTGACTCTCATGCTCATAGAAGCTCACCGGAGTCGCTGCATCATAAATAAACCAACTGAAACCACAGTCATCAAAGTCGATGACCTTCACGTCATCTCCATCCACCAGCAAATTCGCCAAGCGCAAATCCCCATGCACCAGACCAAACCGCTCAGCAGATTGTCCGTATACAGATAATCTCTGTCCGATCACATCAACCGTGCGCTGAAACAGCCGCACCATCTCCGGCGTAACCCCAAGCCCATCCCGCCATCGTCCCCAATGTGGCTTCACTTCTCCCAACGCAGTTTCAAAATTCCATGTGTGACGCGTAAACCAAGCAGGCCTCTGCCATCGCATCACATGCAAATGCATCCGCGCCGCAGCCTCGCCCAAGGCGGCAAGATCCTCACCAATACCTGGCTCGCGGCCCTGCTCCCATTCGAACAGAACGACATGGCGTGACTGAACAACTTGAATGAACTCACCATCGCGACCAGCAACAGGACGCGGCGTCCTCACAACACCCTGCGCACGCAAGTCGATCAACCATGCGAGTTCAGACGCGATTGACATATGCGTGTGATAGCCATCGCGGTGGATGCGAAGTGCAAATGATTTTCCATCCGTAGTGTCAACGCGGAAAGTTTCGTTTTCCGAATGGTTGATTAGGCGAAAAGATGAGACGGCAGCGAGAGGGTAACGTCCAATCGCCGCTTGTGCGAGCGGAAACAAAGAGACCTCATCCGCCCGTTGGGCACCTTCTCCACGCAAGAGGGCGTGGAGAAGGGACTACATTGAAACCACCATATATTTTTAAATATTTGGGGAGGTCCCGATGAGGTCCCTTCTCCAGCCCCCTCGCTGGAGAAGGTGCCCAAAGGGCGGATGAGGTCCCTTCGGTCAATTCAATTCACAATCGTCGCCAACGTCGCCGCACGCAGCTCCGCATCGGTCACACCGTCAGCCAACTCGACAATCTTCAAGCCACCCTCAACAACATCCAGCACGCCGAGATTGGAAATAATCCGGTCCACCACAGCCTTGCCCGTCAGCGGCAGGGAACAGGCCTTCAGCACCTTGCTCTCCCCCGTCTTCGACGTGTGATCCATCACAACAACCACCCGCTTCACACCGGCAACGAGATCCATCGCCCCTCCCATGCCCTTCACCAGCTTGCCAGGGATCATCCAGTTGGCGAGATCACCCGTCTCCGACACTTCCATGGCACCGAGAATGGCCATGTTGATCTTGCCACCGCGGATCATGGCAAAGCTCTGCGAAGAATCAAAAAACGCGGTCTGCGGCAATTCCGTAATCGTCTGCTTGCCCGCATTGATCAGGTCTGCATCCT
>CAXTLE010000361.1:0-3301 GCA_964244855.1 uncultured Aestuariivirga sp.
AAGTCGGCGTCGGCACAGTGGCGGCTGGTGTGTCTAAAGCCCATGCCGATCACGTCACCATTTCCGGTTATGAAGGCGGCACCGGTGCGTCCCCTTTGACCTCGATCAAGCACGCAGGTTCCCCTTGGGAAATCGGTCTCGCTGAAACCCAACAAACATTGGTCACCAACGATCTGCGCGGCCGCATTGCCGTGCAGGCGGACGGCGGCATTCGCACGGGTCGCGATGTGTTGATTGCGGCGTTGTTGGGCGCTGATGAAATCGGTTTTGCAACGGCACCGCTGATCGCTGCAGGCTGCATCATGATGCGCAAGTGTCACCTCAACACCTGCCCCGTTGGTGTTGCCACGCAAGACCCCGAACTCCGCAAGCGCTTCAAGGGCCAGCCGGAACACGTCATCAACTTCTTCTTCTTCGTTGCAGAAGAATTGCGTGGGCTCATGGCGTCCATGGGTGTGAAGAGCTTTGTCGAACTCACAGGTGCAACCGAATGGCTCGACACCAAGAAGGCGATTTCGCACTGGAAGGCCAAGGGCCTCGATTTCAGCAAGCTCTTTGCCAAGCCGGACGTCGTTGAAGGCGTGGCGACGAAGCATGTCACAACCCAAGACCACGGCCTCGACAAAATCCTTGATCGCAAGCTCATCGCCGAAGCCATGCCAGCGCTCGAAAGCGGCAAGGCCGTCGTCATTGAAACCGCCATCCGCAACTCTGATCGCACGGCAGGTGCCATGCTCTCCGGTGCCGTGGCACTCCGCTACGGACACAAGGGCCTGCCGGAAGACACCATTCATGTGAAGCTCACAGGCTCCTCCGGCCAAAGCTTCGGTGCCTGGGCGGCCCATGGCGTGACCATGGAGCTGACGGGCGAAGGCAACGACTATGTCGGCAAGGGCCTTTCCGGCGGCAAGCTCATCATCAAGCCAAAAGACAAGATCGGCTTCAGGCCCGAAGAGTCAATCATCATCGGCAACACCGTGCTCTATGGCGCGATTACCGGCGAAGCTTATTTCCGTGGCGTGGCAGGTGAACGTTTTGCCGTGCGCAACTCCGGCGCTGTTGCCGTTGTCGAAGGTGTTGGTGACCATGGCTGCGAATATATGACGGGCGGTTGCGTGTTGGTCATCGGCCAGACCGGACGCAACTTTGCTGCAGGCATGTCTGGTGGTGTGGCCTATGTGCTGGACGAAGACCGCACATTCGAAAAGCGCTGCAACCTCTCCATGGTGGATTTACAACCGGTGCCAGAAGAAGAAGAACTCCTCGAAAAGCACCAGCACCACGGCGGCGACCTCGAGTCACATGGCTTGGTGGACATCACCACAGGCATGGACAAACACGACGCCACCCGCATCCACGAATTGCTGGCACGTCATGTAAAGTACACGGACTCGTCAAAGGCGAGAACCATTCTCGCCAACTGGGCGCATTATCTGCCGATGTTCGTGAAGGTCATGCCGGTGGAATATGCACGGGCGCTGGCTGAGTTGGAGAGGGCACAAGAGACAAGCAACGGTTTGACGGTTGGCGTGAAGCGGAGCGCGTAACTGTGTATGCATTTTTATCACCCTCTCAACCCGTCATCCCCGCGAAGGCGGGGATCCAGCTTGGGCAAACTCCGAGCTCGCAGCAAAGCTGGACCCCCGCCTTCGCGGGGGTGACGGGGTGTGGGAATATTTATTCTGCGGTACGCACCAGCTCCAAACTCAATTTTCCGATCGCAACGCAAACTGGTATCACGTCGTCCCCTTCTCTGATGTCAAATTTCGCAACTACCTCTTCGGACAGCACGAGAAGTAGATCATCACCATCACGAACAATTTTACCAGCCACAACACTTTCCATCAGCTCACCTTCTGATCCATGGGCAAAAGTTGATGGTCAAAAGATTAACATTGGTTTCTCTTCGAGTCTAACTCTCAACACTGCGAGTGCATAACATGGGCAAGATCACAGGCTTCCTCGAAATTGACCGGCAAGACCGGAAATATGCGCCCGCCGCTGACCGCGTGCGCAACTACAATGAATTCGTCATCCCACTGGGTGATGAGGGAACGAAGAAGCAGGCGGCGCGCTGCATGGATTGCGGCATTCCCTATTGCCACAATGGCTGCCCGGTGAACAACCAGATCCCGGATTGGAATGACCTCGTTTACAACAACCGCTGGGAAGAAGCCTCGCGCAACCTGCACAGCACCAACAACTTCCCGGAATTCACGGGCCGCGTTTGCCCCGCCCCCTGCGAAGCGTCCTGCACGCTGAACCTTGAGGACATGCCCGTCACCATCAAGTCGATTGAATGCGCCATCGTCGACAAGGCCTGGGAAAATGGTTGGGTGAAACCCATCATCGCGACAGAAAAAACCGGCAAGAAAGTCGCCGTCATTGGCGGCGGCCCCGCAGGTTTGGCGGCCGCACAACAACTCGCCCGCGCTGGCCACAATGTGCACCTGTTTGAAAAGAACGCCAAGGTCGGCGGCTTGATGCGCTATGGCATTCCCGATTTCAAAATGGAAAAGCATTTGATTGACCGCCGCGTGTCACAAATGGAAGCCGAAGGTGTCACCTTCCACTACGGCGCCCACATTGGTGTGACACAGGATGCCAAGCAGCTGACAGATTCATTTGACGCTGTATTGATGTGCGCCGGTTCCGAAAAAGGCCGCGACCTGCCTATTCCTGGTCGTGAATTGGATGGCGTGCATTTCGCCATGGAATTCCTGCCACAACAAAACCGCCGCGTGTCAAAGGAAAGCCCGCTCGACAATCACCCTCTTCTCGCGACTGGCAAGCATGTTGTTGTCGTCGGCGGTGGTGATACGGGCTCAGACTGCATCGGAACATCAATCCGTCAGGGCGCCTTGTCTGTCACGCAGATCGAAATCATGCCGGCCCCTCCAGAAAGAGAAAACAAGGAACTGGTCTGGCCCAATTGGCCGATGAAGATGCGCACTTCGTCTTCGCAAGCCGAAGGTGCCATCCGTGATTTTGCCGTCGCTACCATTGCACTCGAAGGCGAAAATGGCGCTGTGAAAACCCTGAAGTGTGCAAGAGCCGGATCAGACTTCAAGCCGGTGGCCGGAACGGAATTTGATTTGAAAGCTGACCTCGTGTTGCTTGCCATGGGCTTCGTTCACCCCGTTCACGACGGCATGGTGAAAAACCTCGGTGTCAAGCTGGATCCGCGCGGCAACGTGGAAGCCAACATGAAAGATTACAAGACCACAGTCGAAAAAGTCTTTGCCGTATAACAGCATGAAAACCAAATAACCAAATGAAAAACCTCAAAGTTCGCGCACGA
>CAXTLE010000362.1:0-3257 GCA_964244855.1 uncultured Aestuariivirga sp.
GGAACTTTGTCGGGTGGGGAAAGCCAGCGTATTCGGCTTGCCTCGCAAATTGGTTCAGGCCTCACGGGTGTGTTGTATGTGCTGGATGAACCGTCGATCGGTTTGCATCAGCGCGACAATGAACGGCTGCTCAAAACCCTCGTGCATCTGCGCGACATCGGCAATACCGTGATTGTGGTGGAGCATGATGAGGATGCCATCAAGCTGGCAGATTATATGGTCGACATTGGTCCTGGTGCGGGTGTCAACGGTGGTCACGTGGTGGCCAAGGGCACGCCTGCGGAAGTCATGGCGAACCCGGCCAGTCTTACGGGGAAATATCTGACAGGCATCGAGCAGGTGCCCACACCGCGCACGCGCCGGAAGTGGGAGAAGAAGCGCTCCATCCGTATCACGGGGGCGCGGGCGAATAATCTCAAAAACGTTTCAGCTGAAATTCCACTTGGCGTGTTCACCTGCATCACGGGCGTTTCCGGTGGCGGCAAGTCCACGCTGATCATTGATACGGTCTATCGCGGTCTCGCGCGCAAGCTCATGGGCTCACGGGAGGCGCCGCTGGAGCATGATCGCATCGAAGGTGTGGAACATCTCGACAAGATCATCGATATTGACCAGTCGCCGATTGGCCGCACGCCACGTTCCAATCCTGCGACCTATACGGGAGCCTTCACGCCGATCCGCGACTGGTTTGCGGGCCTGCCTGAGGCGAAGGCGCGGGGCTATGAGCCTGGGCGCTTCTCCTTCAACGTCAAGGGTGGGCGCTGCGAAACCTGCCAGGGCGATGGCGTCATCAAGATTGAAATGCACTTCCTGCCGGATGTCTACGTGACCTGCGACGCCTGCCACGGCAAGCGCTACAACCGCGAAACGCTGGAGGTGCGCTTCAAGGACAAGTCCATCGCCGACGTTCTGGACATGACCGTCAGCGAAGCCGCCGACTTTTTCCGCGCCGTGCCCTCGGTTCGCAATACGATGGAGACGCTGGAGCGTGTGGGGCTGGGCTATATCAAGGTCGGGCAACAGGCGACGACACTTTCGGGTGGCGAAGCACAGCGGGTGAAGCTGGCGAAGGAATTATCGAAGCGTGCCACGGGGCGGACGTTGTATCTGCTGGATGAGCCGACGACAGGTTTGCACTTCCACGATGTGCGGAAATTGCTTGAGGTGCTGCATACGCTGGTTGATCAGGGAAATTCCGTCGTGGTGATTGAGCATAATCTGGAGGTCATCAAGACGGCGGACTGGATTATTGATCTGGGGCCGGAGGGTGGCGATGGCGGCGGGGAAATTGTCGTCGCGGGAACGCCGGAGGATGTGGCGAAGGAGAAGCGGAGTTACACCGGGCAGTATTTGAAGGAAGTGCTGCGGCGGCCACGGGCGGAGGCGGCGGAGTGAGGGAGACGAAGCAATGAGCGAAGCTTTCGAACTTGCGGGATTTACTCTTGACGTGCATGGCCGACAGTTCCCAGATGCTGAAGACTACTGGGATGCCAATTGGCTTTTGGTGACTTGCAGCTGTCGCGCACCTGGCTCATCCGTGAAAGCCAACGGTTCATTTGTCCGTATTGACGAAATTGCCCGTCTATTGAAATTGTTAGAGGAGCTTCAATCTGGAATTCAAACTGAATGTGTATTGAAATGCATGGAGCCGGAACTCTCTCTGTCTTTTGAAACCGTTTCACTTGGCAAGTTACGTTTCATTGTCGAATTGACACCAGACAACATTCAACAATTTCACAAGGTTTCATTTGATATTGACCAGAGTTATCTTCTATCCGCAATCAATCAGTGCAAATCAATACTGCAAAAATACCCCATAAAGGATGACGCTAGCTAAAAGCTGGCATGCTTTGGCAAATGTGAATTTGAGTATTTCTGCGAAAGTGAAGGTTTCCAACGGTGCCGCAAAGAAATAAAAATTTGTAGTGCCTTTTTTCAACTTGGGATGAAATGTAGTGCTTCCATCAAATGAATATTGATCGATCCATCCATGCCTTCCTCATTCGGGCGAAGAAGTCCACTTATGTTGCCGGTGGCATGAAGGACTCTCCTTCTCGACCCGGCTCCCATGATCTGACTTTCCGCGAAGGTGACTGGACTTATCGTGACTCCTATTTCGGTGGCACGGATTTTTTGGGGCAGGAGACTGTTTGGTTCGGGGATGATCCTGTCTGGTCGATGCTCTATTACGGTTATATCTTGCGGCCTGACTTGATTGATGGGGATCGTGCGGCGCAGACTTTGAGGGCTGCACTTTCACAAGAAAACGCGCAAGGTCGACTGCTAGATAATTTTGAATGGTCGGGTCCGCATGGTCTTTTTCGGATTCAGTCAGAAGGGACGGTTGAACAATTCAAAGGTCGTGAAACGATCGCTGTGAATGGCACTGTTGCCTATGCGCTGGATTACATGGGTGGAGTGGTGAAGCCGTAGGATTGGAATTCTGGAGCCATCACATTCGTCATTCCCGCGAAGGCGGGAATCCAGAATTGCCGCAACTTCCCTTGTTGAAAGTCTGGATTCCCGCCTTCGCGGGAATGACGGAATTGAACGTTCGGGTGCGAGTGTCCGGGGAGATGACTTGCTGCCAACACCCCCTCCCCCTTCGGGTACTCCCCCGGCCAAGTGGGGCCGAGGGAGAAAGGGGTTTTTCACCAGATCACTTCGGCACCCAGGCCCCTGATCTCCGCGTCCGTTGTCATAATCGGCATATTCTCGGTTATGGATTGGGCGGCTAATAGGCGGTCGAAGGGATCGCGGTGGTTGCCTTGGAGGAAGCCTGCTGCATTTGCATGTTTGGCTAAAATCGGCAGTGGTGTGAAATCAAAATCTTCGTAGATGAGCGTCAAGTTTTTGCTGTAGCGCGGGGGAAGATCGAGTTTTCCTATTCCGGCCTTGATCGACATTTCGAATATCGAGACGGCGCTCAAATGGATGATATTTGAGGGGTCGTTCAAAAGTTTCTTTTGCGGTTCGCCCAGTCTCGCGTCACCCAAAACCTGCCAAATGAAAACGTGGGTATCAACGAGCAGGATCAATCGGACCATCCTGCCAGAGGCTGAGTTCTTCTTCTGTCATCGGTTCGAGGAAATCCGGTGCGCTTGTGACGTGGTCTTTGAATGCGCCATAGCCCCGAGATTTCTTCACTGGCTTGATATCAGGCACAAGTCGCGCCACGGGAGTAGTCCCCCGGGCGATCACGACTTCTTCGCCTGCTTCGACAAGTTTGATCAGCTTGGACAGGTTGGTTTTGGCTT
>CAXTLE010000363.1:0-3248 GCA_964244855.1 uncultured Aestuariivirga sp.
ATTTGTTGTCCTTGAACAGACCCGCATAAGCCGGGTCCTTGGCAGCAGTGCCACCGAAGGCCAGCACCCAGTCATTACCGTCACCACCGTCAAGTATTTGGTGGCGAGCTCGATCCGCTACGGGCTTAGATGTGTCGTCGAACAATGGATCGCCTATAGCAACGGATTTACCCGCAATTCCAATAAGCACATCATCGCCTTTGCCGCCGCGCGCTTCACCCACACCATCATGATGGATCAACACATCGTCGCCATCTGTTCCATAGAGAATGACGTCAAAACCATCATATGCCCATGTGCCGTTGTGCGTCAGGAATTTCTTGCCCTGCGCCACTGTGACAAGCCCGTGCAGCGGGCCTTCCGCTCCAAAGATGGGTCCATTCAATCCAAACAGCCCATCCACGCCAACGACAAGATCACTAACATATTCAAAGGCACTTGTGACAGCCTCGTAGACCAATCCTGCTGCTTCGCTTATAGCATTACCAACTGCGCCGATGCCCTGGCCCAAGGGTGCAAGAATGGGGGCCAGCGTTTCAGCAAGAAGATTCGCTTCAGCAGTGAAATGGTCGTAAAAAAAATTCCCAATATATCGGCCAGCAGCATCGCCGATCAAAGATGCGCCCGCTCCAATCGGAAAAGCTAAAATGCCCGCACTGGCAGCACCTGCGAGCGCACCCGCCACAAGCCCCGCAATTCCACCCACTGATGTACCAAAAAGCTCCTCAATAAACGCTTTGTTGGCGGCAACCTTCAGATCCTGTCTCGTGGCGTAGGTTGGATCTGTCTGAGCTGCACTTGCAGGTGCTGCAAGCAGGAACAAGGCAATCAGGGAGACTCCTCCGCCTGCCAGCTTGCCCAACAATTTCGACGTACCCTTTGCAAAATAGGAAATTGTCTTGCCATTGTGAACAACGGTGTCCAGAATCTTTTCCGCCCGCCTGAAATTGACAGCCTCTCCAAAAACGTTGACGCCGCCACGTTCAAACGCAGTAATGCCCTTCAATCTCTTGTAGTCTTCAGCAAACTGTGTTGAGGCCGCCTCAGCCCCTGAATAGATTTTCCATCCACCGGAAGAAAATTCAGTCGAGGCCTTCGAGAAAAAACCGCCGTTGTTGATTACGCCGTCAAATACCAACTTACCCGTGGCAGCTTCGATTCTAGGGTTTCGTGCTAGAGCCTCTATTCCAGCCGGAGAACCCAATATGAAATCCCAACTGAGTGCGGCTTTTGCAAGGTCTCTCATTTCCTTGGTTGTCGGTGGACGACCGGAGCGCGCAATCAGGTCTGGGTCACTTTTGCTGAGATAATTGATCCACCCTCCCGTTTTCGCGCCACCGGAAACAACCGCATCATGGCTGGTGGCTTCGCTCAGAAAGTTGACAAGCGCCGCTATGCGTTGGGTTTTGGTGATCACTGGCTTTCCGGCTGCAATTGCTTTTGCCGCTTCGGCTTCAGAAAATGCATCGAAGTCACCAAGCAATTCTTTCAAAGCATTGTTCAGCCAAATGTGCGATCCCGATTGCATCGGAATATCCAATTGCGCGGCAATCAACTGTGTGGCGGCTGCGGGCTTGAAATTGTATTCGCCTTTGAACGACCAGCCTGGAAGGTTATCGGTGAATAATTTCCCTAAATCTTTAGCTATTTCTACAGGTATAAGATCATGACCTTGAATCAACCCTAAGCCGCTCATGATCACACCACCTTCATCTGGTAAAATCTGGGCATCCGAAGGCCCGCATTCGTTATCTCTGCATGCAATGCATCTGACAAAAGCAGGCTGGGATTATACATATGACGCTCCCGCCACAAATGTGCTTTGCCGAAGATATTGTTTGCAAAAGCAAGACCGATCAGACTTTTTTTGCTTTCGTCAAAAACCGAATAATTTCCAGCCGAATTTACCTTCCAAGAGCCTGCTTCGCTTTGCTCTGGCGTGAAGCTGTCCAAATACTGTCCAATCACCATCACATAATAGTTTTTTGGATAAATCTTTTCCATAGGCAGCAAAATTGTGATCGGAAAGAATTGATGCAATCCCGGTTCAAATCTCTCAACGATGTCCTTGAGGGTTTCATCTACCGCCAAAATGAGATCATTTAGCTTTATTAGTGAAGCAAGCGACGAATAAGTTTTTTCAGTCGCAAAGCATTTTGGCGGTTCGTGCGGCTTAATTGGACCCAAAGGCGGAGGGTGCATAAATTTTTTGCCGCGCTCATTCTTGAATTTGAGATGGACATAGTAAGCATAGTTGCTGGCCCTATCTTTGTTCTCGTAGTCAAACAAAGCCCTTTGTTCTTCCGGCATACTCTCATTAAAATAACTGATCAGCTGTTCACGCCAACCAATATAGTCACCAATTGGAAAATAATCTCCAATGCTACTCGGGTCTACCATTCCCCAAACCATTGCTAAATTTCCCCTACACCAAGCGAACGAAGCACGAATTCTGCATTGCAATATTCAAAATTACCAACCCCAATTGTCTCTGCGAAAGCGCCATCCATTGGACAAGACACACACTTTTACCCATTTAAGCGCCATTGCTTTACTTTATAGTCAGGTATCCAATGCAATACCTGTTGTATTGCGCCCTTGGTCATCGGCTCATCTGTGATTTCAAGTTTCAACCCACCAAATAAGTAACCTGCTCCAAAAGCAGCAGCCAAATTTGCGGGGTCAATTTTTTTCACACTCTTCGGATTATTGACATCATCAAATGTCACCATGAGTGGATAGTTTTTAGGTGGGACCGGACCAACGTCGCGGATATTCTCAAGCGTGCTGTAGCGGGCGTAAGAGTCAGACTCAGTGCCTTTCAACTGCGCGTCGAATACACGGGCGGCCAGACCATAGGTGTCTTCCTGTAACAGCACAAACAAGTAGCGGCCCGGGTCAACCTCAAGCGCAACTGCCTCGCCCATGCACCCAACTCCAGCTGAGACGCCCGGGCCTGCGAGAGGAACCTTTCCCACTTTGGCCCTGCATGACTGAACAGCAAAGGAAGACGCCTCACCTTTCGGTGTGGAAATTGTCAGGGTCAGTTTTTGATTCCATTCATAGGTGCTCCGCCAGCACCCCGCCAAAATGAATGCTGCGGAAGCAACAAAGCAAATTCCTGAGGCAGCACGAGACGAACGCGTCACACCATTCCGCCGCGTCGCCGCACTCACATCAACTCTGTGATCAATCCCCAAAACCGCCGTCCCCCTTAACGTCCGGTTAACATCTTAGCCATACTCCCG
>CAXTLE010000364.1:0-3248 GCA_964244855.1 uncultured Aestuariivirga sp.
CGAATCTGATGCCAGACCACAAGGTCGCAGCTCCGGGCATCCAGCGCCTTCTGAAATTGCAATGGCCTGCATCTCGGCGCCGTCCGTTGAAACAATGACCCGTTCAACCCGTTCGCAATGGCGGCCCAACCGAATGGCGCGGGCAAGCAATGATATCGCGTCGTGTGACCACAGATTTTTTCCGGGAATGCCTTTTGATCCGGCGCGGGCAGGAATGATTGCTGTGATGGTAGGCGCGCTTGCCATCAATAGGTCAGGGTTTTTTCGATGCTGAGAGGGACTGTCACCAAGACATCTGCAATATTTTCACCAGCATTGCCATTGCCGTAAACTGTATCCTGCAAGCGCTCAGTCTTGTTCCACATGGTGTTGATCGCCGCCAGTATCGCGGTACTGTCATGGGATATGTCCACCACATTGCGGCCTCGGTCACGCCGGTTTTGGCGTGAGCCAATGTTGATTGCGGGAACACCAAGATAGCTGCATTCGCGGATCGCCACAGAAGAATTTCCCACGATGCCACGCGAATTGATCAGCAGGCTGAGGAAATCCATAGGTGCCATATTCTTGTAGAAATGCGCGTTCATGCTGGGATTGCGTTCCCTGAATGTGCGGATCGCACCGGACGTGCCGTCAGAACCAGCATCTACATTCGGCCAGAACCACAGGGCCTGATGGCCCGAGGCATGCACGGCCTCGAGTGTGGCTTGCATGTGTTCGCGGGCTTCATCATGCGCGGTCGTCACCGGGTGCTGCATGACCACAATATAGGGCTTTGTCGTATCAACAGGCATACCCACACCGGTATATTTTCCAACCAGCGACGCCACGTCACCTTTCTCAAGGGATAACGCCAGTTTGGCCAGATCGATAGAAGGACACCCCGTAACGAATACAGTCTCCGGATTTTCACCCATGCGGATCACGCGGTCACGCGCATTATCGCACGAGACCAAATGAATATCTGCGAGCTTGGTGTTCGCATGACGGGTCTTTTCGTCGATTGATCCCGTAACTTCACCACCCTGCACATGTACCAATGGAATATTCATGTAAGCCGCGGCAATCGACGTGGCGATGGTCTCATAACGGTCTGCGATAGTCACAACCATGTCAGGCTTCAAATCATTGAAGACGGTTGCGAGTTCGACAATGCCAAGCCCCGTGGTCTTTGCCGAAGTGACGAGACTTTCACCCTCCAGAACCATGTGAACCGTGCGATCAATCTTGAAACCCTCGCGCTCAATGACCTTGGCTGCATTACCGTAACGGTCCAGCAGTGCTGACGCCGCGACGACGAGTAGCAATTCCAGTTCGGCGTGATCGCGAATTGCGGTCAGCGCAGTGCGAATGCGCGCGTAGCTGGGGCGCGCTGTGATAACGACGCAGACTTTACGTTTTGTATTCAAAGCAAATCGTCCTGTTGCAAAGGCGTGTCTTTTGTAACAGCTCGTTTCAAAACGCGTCCCACCACGTCATCAAGTTCAGCCGCTGGAATTCCGGTTCCAGGCTTTTTCAATCCCAACAGTTCGCGATCAAGTTTCGATCCTGCGGCAAGATTGGCAAGCGGCACAACACTCTTGAAAAAAATCTGCCGCATGGGCGCAGCTCGCGGATCAACAACATCTTTGGCCACAGGATTCGCCGCCATTTTTTCGATGAAGCGCACACCATCAACGAGATGCTTCAATTCCTCCGGCGTCACCGATGCCACCACATCGGGCCCGAACATGTTACGGCTGAGCGTCAAATGCACTTCGATGAGTTGCGCTTGATGTGCTGCAACAGCCGCCAATGACGGGTAGATGGTGCCCGAATGATCGGACAGACCAACGGCACAGTGATGACGCTGCCGCAATTCATCCAGCATGTTCAAGCCGATAGATTCAGGCGGTGATGGATATTGCGTTGTGCATTGAAAAATCGCGAGGGGGGATTGGGTTTTACGCACAACGTTTACGGCAGCATCAATCTCACCATGTGGACTCATGCCGGTGGACAACAAGACTGGCTTGCCACCGCTCGACATATGTTCGATGAGTGGCAAGTTCGTAAGCTCTCCAGACGCCACTTTCCAGGCCGACATTCCGAGTTTACGCAACAGGTCGACAGCAGCGTGAGAGAATGCGGATGACAAAAATATCAGCTTTTTTTCGTCTGCGTGAATTTTAAGGCCAGCCCATTGTTCGGCAGAAAATTCCATGCGTTTCCAATAGTCAAAACGGGTTTCGTCCTGTTTTGAAAATTTCACGCGCCAGGGTTCTGAGGCCGTGCTTTCTTCGGCGGCAATATGAGTCTGGAATTTGATCGCATCAACGCCGGCTTTGGCAGCACTGTCAATAAACGCATGCGCCATGCCAAGCGAACCATCATGCGCTTGCGCCACTTCTGAGATGATGGCGCAAGGGGCTGATGCAGTTTGAGTTGTGAGCCAGTTGGTCATGCGGGAACGACAGCTTCAGTCCCTGAAACCTGACCAAGCGAACATCCCTTGACCGGGTTCATCATCAACGCGGGTAATCGCAATCCCAGGAATCGACGCGATGAAAACAATCTGAATTTTTTGTGGTCAGGGCGTTTTTTTTCAAACGCAATCGTCATGCCGCGCTCTGCAAGTTTCTGCTTGAGCACGTCCATCGTCTTGCTGCGGTTTCCTTCGACAAAACACCATGTTCCCGAACCGAATACTGCGTATTGTTGCTCATCATCCAATGTGCCGTCAAATATCACCAAGTCATAATGTCGGTTCAGGTCGAGTTCGGTGGCGGAATTTACCAACTTATAACCTGTAAGTTCGACGCCTTTCAGATTTTTCGATAGCTCGGAAACGCAAATGGGATGACCTTCGGTTGAGGTCAACCGCGCTGGTCTGTCAGGATGGGTCAAAATGAGCTTTGTAATCGTTCCTATGCCTGCGCCAATTTCAAGGACGCTTTGGGGCCTTATGCGGGCGATCAGGCGCGACAGTTCCATCAAGGCAAATTCGTTTGCAATATGCTGCGATTCCGGTTTTGCGTCGAATTCACGGAAAATATCAGACGCAAGCGTTTCGACGGTCATTGCACTGGTTCTTTCTGCGTCAAAGCCACAAGCGCAGTCTTAAGATAAACAGCGCGAATAGAGGGCCTTATGGCTTGCCAGCCCGCTACTACGCAAGTGGCAAAAGAACATTCGTACCAAATGTCGTGAGGGGGAAATGGTACCACCACCCCGGCTCGAACGGGGGACCTCTAGATCCACAATCTAGC
>CAXTLE010000365.1:0-3247 GCA_964244855.1 uncultured Aestuariivirga sp.
AACCATCAAAAATCAACCAATTGAATTTGTTCGATTAACAGCCGGACAGTAGTGGTAGCGTCCGCTTTCTTGCGTAGATAGTTGTACGGAAGCAGCAATTCTGTCAAAAGTTGCGAGGATTGAAAAGCATAGGATTTTAAAAAATTCATGGTCGAATTGAATAGAGGTTCTGAATGGCGCAGGTGGGAACCGCATATTCATGCGCCCGGCACCGTGATGAACAATCAGTTCAAAGGACCAATGGCTTGGGAAGACTATCTTTCCGCTCTTGAGTCGGCAACGCCTACTATTCAAGCAATAGCTGTCACCGATTACTATGTTCTCGACAATTATCAAAAGGTTCGAGAATTCATTGACGCGGGTCGACTACCAAACGTGAAGTTGGTGTTCCCGAATATTGAAATGCGGCTCGATGTTGCGACAGCAAGGGGTGGGTTTGTTAACCTCCATCTTCTTGTCAGCCCTGACGACCCTAACCATATCGACGAACTTAACCGCTTACTAAGTCGATTGAATTTCACTGTTCAAGGGGAACGATATGACTGCACCAAAGCTGATCTCATTAGACTCGGAAAAAAAGTGGACCAGTCAATCGTTCATGACAAGGCCGCTTTAGAGTTAGGTGCTAATCAATTCAAGGTAAGCTTCGCTGAACTCCGCAAATTGTTTGTCGAAAACCCGTGGGCAAAACAGAACGTCTTGATCGCTGTGGCAGGGGGATCAGGTGACGGAACGTCGGGGGTCAAAGAAAGTGCGGACCAAACTATCCGTCGAGAGATCGAAGGATTCGCTCATATTATTTTCGCAAGTAGCCCCGCTCAAAGAACTTTTTGGCTTGGTCAATCGAATGACTTGTCCCCCTTACAAATTCGGGACCGTTACGTAAGTCTAAAACCTTGTCTACATGGTTGTGACGCGCATAGGCAGGACGAAGTAGCAAAGCCATTTGGTGACCGATACTCATGGATCAAAGGTGGACTTGAATTTGATTCGCTCAAGCAAGCATGTATAGATCCTGCTAGTCGGGCATTTGTTGGCGTCGAGCCCCCAAGTACAGCTACACCTTCACAAGTGTTGGCTGAGATCAAAATTATTGACGCTCCTTGGCTTGTAAACTCTGTCATTCCACTCAATCCCGGCCTTGTTGCAATTATTGGCGCACGTGGCTCGGGCAAAACTGCGCTGGCCGAAATGATTGCTGCGGGTTGTGATGCGATATCAGAAGCTGTTTGGAAATCAAAAGAAGATTCTAATCCTTCTTTCCTAATTCGAGCAGGAACGCTTCTAGGTAGTGGCAAAGTCGAAGTAAAATGGGCAGCTGGAGATTCGGTCACACGTGCTCTTGACGGAACAGATGCAAATGGGATTTTCAGCTATCCACGCGCACGGTATCTTTCACAGCAGTTCGTAGAAGAGCTTTGCTCATCGGGCGGGATGACCGACAGACTATTGCGCGAAATCGAACGGGTAATTTTTGAAGCGCACCCGGAAAAAGACCGTGATGGAGCCCAAGACTTCAATGAATTGCAGGAGTTACGGGCTTCGCGACATCGATTGGCCCGAGAGCGTGAAGCGGAAGCCGTGTTGCAAATATCAGAGCGCATCAGTCAAGAGACCGAAAAAACTTCTCTCGTCGGTTCGCTGGAAGCTCAGCTTGCAGAGAAAACGAACCTTATTAAATCTTATACTACGGATTGTGCCAGGCTTGTTTCTAAAGGTGGCAATGAGAAATGGGCCCAACGTCATACCCTACTTGCCAGCGCTGCAAACCAAGTCAGGGCAAAGTTGAAGCTATTGACCAACCAACGTCAAACTTTTCTTGCAATACAAGATGAAGTAAAAAACCTGAGAAACAATCAAGCACCCGAAGTGCTTCGGAAAACACAAGCCAGACATGCCCAGAGTGGAATGGACGAGAATCAATGGAATTCATTTCTACTAGACTACAAGGGAAAAGTTGATAGCGAGCTTGAAAGCTATGTGAATTGGGCTGACCGAGAAATCTACAAAATTAAGGGAATTCCACCCGCTTCAAATGACGGTAATACTCCCTATTTCGATGACCAGACGGATCTTGAAACGTTAAGCCAAGCTGTGTTGGATGCTGAAATGGCACGTTTGGAAAAGCTCGTCAGCACTGATAAGGAAACCCAACTAAAGTACACGGCACTGACTGGACGTATTGCGACCGAGACAGTGGCGCAACAGGCGTTGTCTGAAAAGCTGCAAGATTACAAAGGAGCGAAAGAACGTGTGCGGATACTTCAAACCGAAAGAGAGCAAGCTTACGGTCGCGCGTTTGATGCATTAATTGCCGAACAAGTAGTTCTCGAGGAATTATACGCACCTTTGATGGCACGGCTTCAAGCAGCGTCAGGAACACTTAAAAAGTTGACATTCTCGGTGGCGAGGACAGCGAACGTTGAGCAATGGACCTCCGTGGCCGAGAAAGGGTTAGCGGAAGGAGGATTGATAGATACTCGAAAGAGCGGGAGCTTCAAAGGCAAAGGCACACTGTTAGACAAAACCAACGAAAATTTAAAAATTGCGTGGGAAACTGGCGATTCTGCAAGTGTAATTGCTGCGATGACAAAATTTCGTGAGCAGTATCAGAGTGATCTCTTGCAACATGCACCGGTCGCGTCCTCGATGTTGACAGAGTATCGCGCGTGGACGAAACGATTTGCACAGTGGCTCTTCAGTACCGATCATATTTATATTAGTTACGGAATTGAGTATGACGGCATCGACATTCGGAAACTGTCGCCGGGTACCCGTGGAATTGTGCTTCTGCTCCTTTATCTGGCATTGGACGATGGGGATGATCGTCCATTGATCATTGATCAGCCCGAGGAAAATCTTGATCCAAAATCAGTTTTCGAAGAGCTCGTTACACTGTTCATTGAAGCTAAATCCAAGCGGCAGGTTATTATAGTTACGCATAATGCAAATCTTGTCATCAACACAGATGCCGATCAGATTATTGTTGCTCAGTCTGGGCCGCATGTGAGTGGCTCGCTGCCACCAATCACATACATAACAGGCGGTCTAGAGAATGCTTCGATTAGAAAAGAAGTCTGCGATATTTTGGAAGGTGGTGAAGGAGCATTCCAAGAGCGGGCGCGAAGGCTGCGTGTCCGATTGGAGCGATGAGCGTTCACCTCGAAGAATTACGGTGACAAGAATTACGGTGACAGTGCATTTAACATGACCATCAAGCCGCCCGCTTCCACCGCTGCACCTTGAT